>JAEEHQ010000103.1 GCA_016280915.1 Bacteroidales bacterium | reverse complement strand
CAAGTACAAAAGACCAGTATTATATCCTTGAAGTCGCAAAGGCGATCCAAAACTGGTTTGTTCATAATGAACTTAGCGATGAAACCATACTGGATAACTTAGTCCTCATTGTCAATCAAGTTGATAGTGGTGACGAGGAGACGGTTTTCGCCAGCTTAAATGGAGGAAAGGTGGACTTGGACGGCGCAGACCTTGTTCGTGCCATCTTAATCACCAGGGCGGCTAAGCAAAGATATCCAACCATAGTATCTAAGAGCACGTTGCATCAGATGGTCAATAATGATATATGCCTCGGTCTGGACATCAGCATTTCTTCTCAAGGAAAGATAAATGAGTACCGCATTAAACTGGGAGTGGAATTAGATGAGATGAACCTCTGGTGGTCGCAAAAAGATGTGAGAAGTTACTTTGAGCAGCTCCTACCTAACAGAATCTCTCAAAACAGATCATTCAGGCATATTTATTATCCTATAGACCTGCTTTACTATTCCTTCTTTGAAGCGTTCAAAGAGAAATTCACTTCCGATAAAAAAGAACGCGATCTTGAACTGCGCTTCTTTGAAAACGGAATGGATTTTAATGGAGATCACAATGATGATCACCTGGAGTTTTATAACGCGCTTAAAGAATTCCACTACACGATGGTGGACTGGTATAATAATGACGAGATATTCAACCTGCTAGGCTACCTGCTCTATAATTACAAGAGTGATAGTATCAGTTTTGACAATATTTGGAGAATATGGCAGTCATCGTCTTCTAAGGCGGCGTTTGTTATTGAGATTAAACGGCTGATACGTCAAGTTATGGCCAAGACATTCTCGCCAGATGATGAATCTACTGTTGAGGAAAAAGAAGCGATACTTCTTCAAGCCGTAAAGAATCCAGAATTCGATTGGTATCACCATGACTTCACGGTGAAATTCCTACCCGTCCTTGATGTTCTTCCGTTCGAGGAAACAATAAAAAACAAGGTAAAAGTCCTCTTAAGCAGAGTCAAGACCGGTTATTTCAGCAGGGTCAGTGAAGACAAGGAGCATATTAGGTCACAGAAAAGGCAGATAGACGAGAATTCTTCTGAAGAAGAAAAGCAGGCACTGCTGGAGGAAAACCGGAAGGGAATCAATTCTATCGGCAATGTCGTTCTTCTCGTGGAGAATGTTAACCGCAGTTACGGCAATGATGAGCACACATTGAAGATGGACCGGATTGTCAATGAGTATTTCCTCAAAGATACATACATCCGCCCTCATACATTCAGAGTGTTTACTCAAAAACTGACCAATCTCGAACATAACGGAATCCAAGAGAATGTGTTTTGGTCTGATGAAGACATCGCCCGCACGATTAAGGAAGTAACATATCGACTTGTCAAGTTCCTTGGGTTTTCTGAACCATCAACAAATAACTAAATATCATGGATAGGAAAAACATATCAGCGTTGTTAAGCAACTATCATCTGGTTGTCCCAGAAATACAGAGAGAGTATGTATGGGGTGGCCCCAACAATCGTCCTGTTATCACTCAATTCCTCCGTGATATTAGCGATAAGGCATTGAAGGGAGATGTGAATGTTGGATTTCTGTACTCGTATCAATCTGGTAGTGAGCATTATCTGATTGATGGGCAACAACGGTACACCACGTTAGTAGTCCTTCTTTATTACCTGTCGTTGGAAAAAGAAGAAAACCATCAACGCTTCCTAGAACTTCTTAGCTTGGATTCCGCATCTCCCGCTTTCGCCTACAGAGTACGCTCACATACTGAATCATTTTTAACAAACCTGTTTAAATCAACGGCCAAAACTGCAACTGACATTAAGAACAAGAAATGGTACAAGAGTGAGTACGAAACGGACAAAACAATCGGCTCTGTCATCGGGGCAATTGACACCTTGAGCAACCTATCAGGAGAGTTGCCAGGGCTGACATTCCACACTGTCCTCGACAAGGTTTACTTTTGGTACTTCGACGTGGCTCAGACTTCCCAAGGTGAAGAACTCTATATCACCATGAACAGCAGAGGTGAAAAACTCACTGATTCCGAACAGATTAAGCCAAGGCTCCTTAATAAGGTAGAAGGTATCCTCCTTAAAGAAGAATATGGGAAAAAGTGGGATAACTGGGAAGAGTTCTTTTACGATACTAAGCTCCGCAAGAAGCGTCCGGTTAAGGCTATAGATGATGCAATGAACAATTTGGTAAGGTTGTCGCTCGAAATGGTCTCCCTTGGAGAGCACGACCAGATTAAGCCGGTGGAGGATGCAGAACGTGAGGACTTTGACTTAAGTGTGATTGAATCCTATATGGATGCAATAGTTGCAGTTCTGTCCCTTTCTGGCGGCCGCTATCAGAAAGAGATTGAGCGCCTCTATGGTGATGTGGAAGATGATCGGAATTTCTATGTGCTCAAAGCCTTGATAACGGAGGTTATGAAAGGACAGCAGGACTCTTTCGAATATGAAAGAGTGTATCATACAACCGCCAATCAAGTCCGTAGAAACAAGATTAAAAGTCATATAGATTTTTTGCAATTCCTTCACGATTATCGGGGAAGCGATCTGGGATTCTATGATTTTATT
>JAEEHQ010000102.1 GCA_016280915.1 Bacteroidales bacterium | reverse complement strand
GGAAGGAGGGAGCAATGCGGTGCATTGTAACCGACTGACAATCGGAAAGATGCCGAAATAAGGGCAAAAGCGCTGAAAAATTTAAGTACACTCATATTTATTATTGTTTTTTAAATGTGGAATTTATAGAACCCACCTTAAGTACATTCATATTTATTAATGTTTTTTAAATGTGGAATTTATAGAACCCACCTTTAGTTTACGTTATTTCATTAGGATGGCACAGGCCGAGTCGATGATGTTGTCGCGACCTTGCTGCCACACCTTCTCCCAGTCGAGTCGCAAGGGGATGTCGGGAGGTACTCCATTTTCATAGTTTCCTCCATCCAGGGCCAGCGTCCTGGTGAGGGTAATGCGGTAGCGCCAGCCATTGGGCAGCACGCCCGTGGAGGGCATGCCCAATCCTCCACTGGTGGTATCGCCCATCAGGGTGATGTTGGGATAAGCGTAGGTGCAGATGGCAAAGGAGCTGGCAGCGCTGAAGCAGCCACGATCGATAAGCACGATGACTGGCTTTTCAAAGACATCAGTATCGGACGCTGACACAAGAGGAGCATAGGTGGTTTCGAGCGGGCTGAAATCGTCATGGGCAGGGCCCGACTTGATCTGCGAATAGTAAAGGGGCTGACCGTGGGAAGGCATGAGTTTCAGGAACCGATAGATGTTGGCCACATTACCACCCCCGTTGCCACGGATGTCGAAAATCATCCCCTTGGCATTGGGATAAGAATGCAGCAGATGGCGGAGTTGACCCTCCCCGATGGCATTACTGAAGGAGCCATAACGGATATAGATGACGCTGTCGCCACAGAGTCCGGCATGGGCCAAACCACCGGCGACATGATAGTTGACACCCATGTAATGCAAGACCACGGTATTGACATCGATATCGCTCTGACTATAGAAGTCGTAATAGATTGAATCGGAACGACCAACATCGTAGGGTGTGTAGAGGTTGACATGTCCATCGTGCAAGCTGTTTAATAAAGCGGCACAAACAAGAAAGAGGCTATCGCTGCTCATGGTATCGTTTACCCTGGGATAAAGGCTGTCGTACATAGCGTTCCAGTCGACCCCTTTGACATCGAACATAGCATACTGCTGGTCGAACTTCTTCCACAAGTAACCGAATGTGCTGGTGGGAGAGGCGGAAACGTCGTCAACCATGAGGGCTTTCTCGCATGAGGTAACCGCCAAGAGAAGACAGCCGGAGATGATGGATAGGAGTATTTTTTTCATCTTTGATATTTGCTGGTAGAGGTGAGAATTATCGAAATAATAGGTATAATCTAAATAAATATTTAACAGACTTTATGAATCATTATAGCTTAAAACCTAACTCAAAAACTATGGCATGGCCTGCTTGCTCAAAGGTGTAGGGGGCGGTGACGTTGTCGGCAGTTGCTCGCGAAGTGAGGTAATGCCAACGATAGGAAAGCGCCACGCGGTTGCCATTTTGCAGTAATAGGGTGGCGCCTAATTGGGTGGCCACGATGGTGGCACCTGCCCAATACCATTGGTACTGTTTCATAAAGTCGCTCAATGGATTGTTGATTTGATGGTCGTAGTTGTCCATATAGCAAAATCCCGGCCGCAACAGGAGCGAGAGGGGTGTCATGGCAAGCTGGCCATGTAGTACCCAATGACTTAGATGCATCTCAGCACGACCTATCAGATTGAGATTAATGAAGTTGGATGCCCCTACACACGAATTACCCAAGGTGCTGTTGTATCGTATGTCGGCCCGGTCGTCCAAAGAAGCGCCCGCCCACAACTGCCATCGACCCATCTCAACCGTTTTGCGCATTGCCTGAAAGTCTATCCGTACCTGGCCTCCGTATGCTTGCATATAATTCAATCCCAAACGGTTGCCATAGCCACCACCACAGAGATTCAACCTTGTTTCGAACCGCCACAATGGCTGCCAGACACTCACACTAAGTCCTGACATCAATTCAAGCCCGCGATAGGTCAATGGTGAAGCCCCTATGTCGCGATAGAGACCGTAACCTATCCCCCCCTGCATTCCGATATGGATGCCCTGACTAGCATCGTGCTGCGCCTGCGCCAAAGAAATGAAAAATAATAGGGATAAAATAATGGTTATTATACGTTTCATATATTTTTTTTGTCAAAAAATTGTCTATTCAAAAAAAAAGATTTATCTTTGCATTTTGATTACAAAAATACAAATATTTTTTAAAATAGATAAAATAAAAACATAAATACAATGAAGACAAATAGAAAGAGATCTTTTTTCAAGGTAGTTGTGCTTACCTTTTTAACTACCGGATGCCTCGTTTCGTGCAATCAAAACGAACAAAACGGCACCTCTGTCCACGAAATGCAAGTGACTTTGGATTCCATCATGCAGGATTACCACGCCATGCAGGACAATTGCGACAATTATGCCAAGCAACTGTCTGAGCGTGACAGCGCCATCGAGGCCCAGGCCGCAGAAATCCAAAACCTCATCGACCAGCTCAACGGCAAAGGCACTCCTACCACCACTACCCGCACCGTTACCAAGACCAACAAGGCCCAAGTGAGAAAACTCCGCGCCCAGCTCGAGGCCAAGAAAGCCGAGATAGCACACCTGCAGAGCCGTCTTGACCAGATGAATACCGAACTGAACGACATTAAGGCTGTGGACGGCTATGCCGACAGAGAGACCATCGCTCGCCTGCAGCGTCTCGTTCGTGAGCAGGATGTCCGCATCGTGGCCCTTTCTAACGACAAGGTACGCCTCACCAACACCAACGATTCTCTTACCGCCCATATTGCCTACCTGCTTGGCCAGCGCAATGTTGAAATTCAAAACACTCCTTCCAGCACCGACTATGCCGCTCAGGTTGCCCTCCTTCAGAACCAGGTGAGCAGCCAGCAGGCCGAAATTGCCCGCCTGCAGGAGGAAGTGGCCAAACAGACCGCCCTCGTAGCCGAGGCCAACACCGCTGCTGAGAAGGCTAAAGCCGAAGCCGCTAAATCCACCGCTCAGACCAAGTCGAATGCCGCCAAGACCAAGGGCAGCATCAACAAGAAACTGGCCGAACTGCAGGCTCTCTGCGATGAGTACTATGAGGAGCTGCAACGCTTGCGCGCTGAGAACGTCATCCTGCGCAACGAGAACGACAGCCTCCGCAGCGAAGTGGTTGCCTATAAGAAGAACGCTGAGAATACCGCTGTGGAGAACGCCAAGATGGCCGCCAAGGTCACCCGTGCCTCCATCCTCTCTGCCGACCCCATCACCGTGACTCCGCTTAAACGCCTCTCCAATGGTACTGGCCGTCCCACCAGTCGTGCTACCGCCACCAGCGCTTTCCGCGTGGAGGGTACCCTCTTGTCCAATAGTGTGATTGAGCCCGGCACCGTCACCATCTACGCCGTCATCACCTCACCTTCCAACAACGTCCTCCACAACGGAACCATGGAGCAGAAATTCGATGCTAACGGCACCCGCACCACCTATACGACCGTCCAGTCGTATGAGTTCACCGGCGATGAGCGCACTTTCGAAATGAGCTGGAGCAAGGATGACGACACCGAACTGGAGTCTGGCATCTATCGCGTCAGCCTCTATGCCAACAGCAGCCTGATTGGCTTCACCGAATTCAAGTTGAAGTAAAACAGATGTCTAACCAGACAAAATACAACTGTTTTCGCCAGACATACCCCAAGTTTGTCTACGAAAGGTATCAATACGATGTGCAGCCCGACGGACTGCACATCGTTTTTACTTTTCGCATTTCAGACGAGATTGTGTTTACACCCACAGCTTTCATTCCTTCACGCCCATTCCTCAACTTCAACCAACCCAAGGAGTTGCTCGACCCATTGGTCTTTCACATCGGCCTAATCGAACTAATCAGCTATTGGAAATGTTATTGTCCTCCCATGGTTGAAATCCGTTGCGGCAGCCTTTCTCCAGAGCAAATCCAATTCTGGAAGAAACTGTACTTCAACGGCCTTGGCGAATTCTTCTACATCAACGGCATCCACGCCACCCTTGACGACTTCCTCACCATCACCTCCCTTCCTATCGACAGCTCAGCCTCACTTCTCACAGAAAAACAGGCTGAAGCCCATCGCGACATACAGGCCTCCCACCTCATTCCCATTGGTGGTGGCAAAGATTCCGTGGTCACCCTCGAACTGCTCCATCATTTCGAAGCATCACCCATTCCGCTCATCATGAATCCTCGCGGTGCCACCATTGGCTGCATTGAAGCTGCTGGTTACACCCTCGACGATGTGCTGGTCATCCACCGCACCATTCACCCCCGCCTGCTTGAACTCAATGCCCAGGGTTGCCTGAACGGCCATACCCCATTCAGCGCCATGCTGGCTTTCTATACCCTCCTTGCCGCTCAGCTTAGCGGCATCAATAATATCGCGCTCTCCAACGAAAGTAGCGCCAATGAGTCGACCGTGGTAGGCACCGATGTCAACCACCAGTACTCCAAAAGTCTCGAATTTGAAAATGATTTCCGCCACTATGTGGCACAACATATTTCCCAAAAGTACAACTACTACAGCTTTCTCCGTCCACTCTCCGAACTACAAATTGCCATGCTCTTCAGCCGCTACGAGAAATACTTCGATGTCTTCCGCAGTTGCAATGTTGGAAGCAAGCAAGACATCTGGTGTGGACATTGTCCCAAGTGCCTGTTTGCTTACATTATCCTCTCCCCTTTCATTCCACCACAACGTTTAGATGCCATCTTCGGCAAATGCATGCTCGACGACCCCGACATGCGCCCCTATCTCGACCAACTGACTGGCCGCGCTGAGACGAAACCTTTTGAATGTGTTGGGACCATCAGCGAGGTGCATAGTGCCCTCAGCATGACCTTAAGCCGTTGGTACCCAAACAACCGACCCTGCCTCCTCCACGATTATCACCCAACTGACCCCACCACTCCCCTCGACACGCTTTTCCCCGACCACAATCTACCTTCCCAGTACCTCGACATCCTCTCCCATGCTGTTTCCGAGGCCTGTACCTTACAAAATAAATAAAGTACTTATATAAAATGTTCAGGCAACAACAACTCACCGCACTCCTCGCTGACCGACACATCCTCATAGCCGGATATGGTCGCGAAGGCAAAAGCACCCACGCCTTGCTCCAAAAGCTTGTGCCGGATGCCCCCTTTGACATTGCCTGCAACGATGACGAGATTTTTAATCTTCTGGATAAAGCAACATCCAGTAATAAACCTTACGACCTGATTATTAAATCCCCCGGCATTTCAACAATGAAATTCGAGGGACGCTGCAACCTCAACACCATCACCTCCCAAACCGACCTCTTCCTACAGGTTTACCATGACATGACCATTGCCGTCACCGGCACCAAAGGAAAGAGCACCACCACCACCCTAATCCACCATATCCTCAGCCACACTTTGGGGTCCCAGCGCCATATTGTTCTGGCTGGCAACATGGGAATTCCCTTGTTTGACATTCTCGACCAACTCGACGAGCTGTCGCTCATTGTTGCCGAATTCTCCTGCCACCAGCTTGAAAACATCCACCGTGCTCCCCACATCGGGGTCATACTCAACCTTTATCAGGAGCACCTTGACCACTACCACGACTACCACGACTACCAAATGGCTAAGATGCAGATGATGCTGCGTCAAGAGTCTGAAGACCATTGTTTCTATTGTACTGACAGTCAAGACCTCGTCGACAGAGTTGCCGAAGTCAAAACCCATGTCAGCACCCATCTTCATCCTTATAGCTACTCATCCCATCTACAACAGCTCCCTTCGCCGCTCAAAGGCAAACACAACCTCAGCAATATCGCTGTGGCACAACAAGTCACAAGCCTTCTCGGAATAACTGCTGACCAATTTTCCAACGCGCTCAACACATTCCATGGCCTACCCCACCGACTGGAACTTGTTGGCACTTTTGACGGCATCACCTTCTACAACGATTCCATTTCCACCATCCCCGAGGCAACCCTAGCTGCCGTGGAAGCTCTCGAACGGGTCGACACACTTATTCTCGGTGGCTTCGACCGAGGCATCGACTACACAGCATTAGCCAACTATCTTTCTGACCCTGAACATTATGGCAAACATGTGTCAAACCTTGTTTTTGTAGGACAAGCAGGTGCCCGCATGCTTCAGGAATGGACCGACCGACCCGACGAACCCATTCAAGGCCGGCTCACCCTCGTAGAGAATGACTATGATGCTATCGTGCGTTGGTGCTACCAACACACACAACGCGGTCGCATCTGCCTCCTTTCCCCCGCAGCTGCCAGCTACGACGCTTTCCGCAACTTTGAGCATCGTGGCGACACTTTCAAATCCCTCATACTCCAATACGCCAACCAACAGTAAGAATGTAAAACCGTCATGAAACCCATCAACACCATACGGCACGACCTACACACTCACCCCGGCATCTCGGGCGAGGAATGGTACTCCCACAACCTCATCGCCAGCCAACTTCAAGAGTGTCACCCCGACAACATTCACACCAATGTTGGTGGTTTTGGCGTGATAGCTGTATGGGGTACGGAGCCTTCCCATCCCACCATAGCCATCCGTGGCGACATTGATGCCCTGCCTATTGGACACCGTTGCGGACACGACGGTCACACCGCCATCCTCCTCCAACTCGCCCGACTCATTGCCGAGGAGGGGCTTCCTGCCAACCGCAATGTCATCCTCATCTTCCAACCCGAAGAGGAGACCGGCACAGGCTCACAAAAAATACTCGATGCCGGCATCTTGCAACAATACAACATCCGCGCCATCTATGCGCTTCACAACCTTCCAGGCTTCCCCTTGGGCACGGTAGTGCTCAACCTCCATACATTTGCCGCGGCCTCCACAGGTGTCATTTACCATCTTTCCGGCCGTGCCACCCATGCCTCCACACCCGAGAAAGGCATCAATCCTGGCCTTGCTGTGGCAGAAATCATCCAGCAGTTTGCTCGGTTCAACAGCCACCCCGATGCCCTAGGCGAAGACTTCCGCCAAGCCACCCTCATCTGCATCCAGTTAGGCGAAGAAGCCTTCGGCACATCTGCCGGCGACGCTGAGGTGATGTTCACCCTCCGAGCCTACACCAACGATGCCATGGAGCACCTACTCAACGAAGCCAACAACATCGTCGGCGAAATAGCATCACGCCATCATCTGGTCCTCTCCCACCTCCTCCGCGACCCATTCCGAGCCACCGAGAATTGCTCTGCCCATGTCGAGCATATCGAAGAGTACTGTGGCTGTCGTGTCCAACACCTGCTCACCCCCTTCCGCTGGTCGGAAGATTTTGCCAACTACCTACTCCATTTCCCTGGAGCCATGTTCGGCATCGGCTCTGGCGAACACCATGTGGAGCTCCACCACCCCGACTATGACTTCCCCGACGACCTCATTCTCCCGGCAGCACAAGTCTTTCACCGATTAATCAAAGCTCCCTTGCTTTGAGATTGCCATTAGCCACACAGCGTTGATTTGCAAAAAACTCCAAACATATTATTCAAAGGAAAACAAAAAAATAAATAAAAAATAATTCATCATGAAGAAAGTACTACTATCGTTCGCCCTGCTGGCCTTTGTCCTCACCGCAGTAGGACAAGAGCTCAGCCAACCCGAGTTCGAAGGTCAAAGCTGCACCAGTATCATGGTGGGTAAATCCGCCTCCAAAGACGGCAGCGTGATCACATCACACACCTGCGATGGCCGCTACCGCACCTGGATGTACATGGAACCCGCTGCCGACCATGCCCCTGGTGAAGTCCATTTGGTCTACAAAGGCACCCTCCACACTACCTTCCGTGGCGACACCACAGGGGTTCGGCTTGCCGGTGCAATCCCCGAAGTGGCTCATACCTATGCTTATCTCAACACCGCCTATCCCTGCCTCAACGAACACCAGCTGGCCATCGGTGAGAGCACCTTCAGCGGTCCCGACACCCTTATCAATCCTGCCGGTATGTTTCTTATCGAGGAACTGGAGCGTATTGCTCTTCAGCGCTGCACCACGGCACGCGACGCCATCCGTCTCATTGGCGACCTCATCAAGGTATACGGCTATGGCGACGGTGGTGAGTGCATCACCATTGCCGACCCCAACGAGGTCTGGCAGATGGAGATTCTGGGTGAAGGAAAGAACATCATCGGTGGCATCTGGGCTGCTCAGCGCATCCCCGACGACCAGGTAGGTGTCTCCTGCAACATTGCCCGCATCGGCCGACTCCAGCGCAACAACACCGAATATTTCATGTGTTCCGACAACATTGAGGCCGTTGCCCGTCGCAACGGTCTATGGGATGGTCAAGGCGAATTCATCTTCTGGAAGGCCTTCAACAGCAGCTATGCTAACGGCAAGAACTTCCGCGAGCGCGAATACTTTATCCTCAGTCAGCTGGCCCCCTCACTCAACCTCACCATGGACACCACCGAGCTTCCCTTCTCTGTGCGTCCCGACAAGAATGTCGACGTCCGTGAAGTCATGGAACTCTTCCGCTCCACCTATGAAGGTACCGACCTGGATATGTGTAAGAATGTCAAGATGGTCATGCCCCGCAAAGACAACAAGGGCAACACCTACAACGACACCATCATCAGCCCCATTGCCAACCCCTGGCTCAGCTCTTCCATGCAGCGTACCCTCAACACCATTGCGCCTGGCACCATCGACTTCCGTCGTACAGTCAGCGTGGCCTGGTGCTCCTATTCCTTTGTGGCTCAATGTCGCGGATGGCTGCCCGACTGCGTTGGTGGCGTTGTGTGGATGTCTGTGGACAATCCTGCACAGAGTCCCCGCGTTCCCATCTTCTGTGGTACCTCCGAGCTGCCCCAGCCCTACAGCATCTGTGGACACAAGCAATACAACCCCGATGCCATCCTATGGAAATACCGTCGTGCCAACAAGCTGGCCACGGTTGCATGGCAACGCACCAAAGACAGCATGAACAAAGAGCTCAAAAGCCTTGAGGAAGCAGCTTTCAATGGTCTCGAAGCACTCCAGCGCGAAGCCACCCGCTACGACCGCCTCAACCGTACCAACGAGGTTCATGCCACTCTCAACAACTACACTCGTCAACAATACGAGAACACCTCATACGCCTGGTCTCAGTTAGAGGCCAAATACTGGCAAACCTTCGGCATGGGTTTCTAACCCAAGTCGGTCATGACTGATTTAGGTTTAACCCTCCTCTCACCCCTTCCGCCATATCACATGGCTACGACAAATAAAGAAGAGCCCCGCAATCAGCAGGGCTCTTTCTTATTTGAAAGATATCCAAATTAACGATTAGTGTTGAAGGGTAACCCTGCCTTTGCCGCCGGTAGTGCCGAAGGTGCGGGTATTGCCAGTGTTGCCGGTATTGCCCGTGTTGTTGGTATTGTTAGTACCCGTGGTAGTGGTAGTAGTGCTCGTGGTCGGCTTCATAATGGTGATATAGTTGGGGGTCTTAATCACCTGAGTGCCCACACCGAGAGAGGGACGAATACGCAGCCCCAACTGCGAAGACTTGCCCTCGTTATTAAAACTGCTTGCGAAAGTCTTCAGCGAGTTAATACCATCATTGCTAAACAACCTATAGAGGTCGGTGCTCACACCCAGCGGCACCGTGGTGGTTTGTTGCGCTATGATATTGTAGTTCTTGTCGGTTACGCCCTTAGCAAACTCCGTGGTGGCCACATCTAATGCCCAGTCCATGGTGGTCAGCAGCGCATTGGTAGTGGTAGGATTCTTCACGTTGATATTCACGTCCAGGCCCAGCGGTACGCTCTTGGCAGTAATGGCGCTCACCAGTTTCACCACATCGGTGGCATTAATATTGCCTTGGGTCACATTCTTCACATTCACGCCTGCAACCGTCACGTTCGACACATTCTTCAACGTGTACTCACAATTTAGCAAATTGGCAATACTCGACAGATTCTTTGCCAGATTGTCAAAAAAGGCACATGAGCTAAAAAGCAAGCTACATGCCACAGTAACAACAATTAAAGACTTTTTCATATAACATAAATATTTAAGTTTCACATCCGCAAAGATACAAATTAATTTCAAATAACCAACAAAAACCAACACCAATTCCACCTTCGTAAAAAAAAACATCCACCTCTGTGTTTTTAGAATAATTGTTTGCAATTAATTATTTTTTTGTATTTTTGCAGATTGGAATTTCAAACGAAACCGCCTTTGTCATCTAAACGATTAACCCCACACCGCCATGAAAGGAAGACTATTTCTCATCGCTCTGTTAAGTGCCGCCCTGCTCTTTGCTGGCTGCAAGAAAGGAATTGAAACAGCTGTCGACACCGAACCCAACACGCTCTACTCTGCCGGAAAGCTACACCAACTGGTAAGCAGCTACACCTTTAATAAAGAATTGTACAGCAACACTACCTCCCATTCAACAGAGACCAACAGCGAGGGCAACTACTCCATCAGAATCAACGTGAGCCTCGACTCCAACTGCCTCAATCATACCTTCGATATCTCCAAGTTCCAGGATGATATCACTTACACAATCGCGATAGATAATGGCGATAACAAAAGCGTTATGAGTATTGCCAATATCAGCTACGACTACTTCTTAGGCTCCATCGGCAACCATAAAACCCAAGGTTCCCCTTACCAAAGTGGCACAATGACCATCACCAAAAACGACACCTATTTTAGCCTAATCGTAAAAGGAGTCCTAAAAAACGGCTACGCCCTCTGTTTCCACCTCTACGTGCCCGCCGACCAATGGGAGTACGATGACTTAATATAGGCCGATAACGTGCATCGTATCGTTTATTGCCTTCGTGCACAATGGATAGTTGCTATTTATAGTACTTAGGCCACCAATATTCCTAAACCATTAATTGCTAACTTATAACCACCAACCCTACCTTGTGCACTATCTCCCGTGCACTTATTTTTAATTTGCATATATTAAAAACATTTAGTATTTTTGTGGATTAAAGGTATTTTTGCGCCTTTAGAATAAGTGAATAATAATGAATAATTTATAAAGATGGAAGAAAACACATCTCGTAATTTTTTGGAAGAAATCATCGAACAGGGGCTCGCTGAGGGCACCTACAAGTCCATTCTCACGCGCTTCCCACCCGAGCCCAACGGCTATCTGCACATCGGTCATGCCAAGTCTATCTGTCTCAATTTTGGCCTTGCCAAGAAGTATGGCGGCAAGACCAACCTGCGTTTCGACGACACCAATCCCGTGAAGGAAGACACCGAATATGTAGACTCCATCCAGCAGGACATTCGCTGGCTGGGGTTCCAATGGGCCAATGTCTTTTATGCCAGCGATTATTTCGACCAGCTCTACCTCTGGGCCGTCGAGCTCATCAAGAAAGGCCTTGCCTATGTGGACGACCAAACCCAAGAGGAAATCCGACTGGGCCGTGGCACCGTCACCGAACCCGGCAAAAACAGCCCCTACCGCAACCGCTCCGTTGAGGAGAACCTCGACCTTTTCGAACGCATGAAGGCCGGCGAGTTCCCCGACGGCTCCAAGGTGCTGCGCGCCAAAATCGACATGGCGCACCCCAACATGCAGTTCCGCGACCCCATCATGTACCGCATCCTCCATGCCGAGCATCACCGCACCGGTAACAAATGGTGCATCTACCCCATGTACGACTACGCCCACGGCCAAAGCGACTCCATCGAAAACATCACCCACTCCATCTGCACCCTCGAGTTCGACATCCACCGTCCTCTCTACGACTGGTTCATCCAGCAGCTCGGCATCTTCCCCAGCCATCAGTACGAGTTTGCCCGCCTCAACATCAACTACACCGTCATGTCCAAGCGCAAGCTGCTCCAGCTGGTAAAGGAACATTACGTCACCGGATGGGACGACCCCCGCATGCCCACCATCTGCGGTTTCCGTCGTCGCGGCTACACCCCCGAGAGCATCCGTAATTTCTGCGAGGACATCGGAGTTGCTAAACGCGACAACATCATCGACTATGTACGTCTTGAAAACAGCCTCCGCGACCACCTCAACAAGGTGGCTCCCCGCCGCATGGCTGTCCTCAACCCTGTCAAACTGGTCATCGACAACTACCCCGAAGGGCAAGTGGAATACCTCGATGCCGTCAACAACCCCGAGAATCCTGCCGACGGCATTCGTCAAGTACCTTTCAGCCGCGAACTCTACATCGAGCGTGAGGACTTCATGGAGGAGGCTCCACGCAAATATTTCCGCCTGACGCTGGGCCGCGAGGTACGCCTGCGCTATGCCTATTTCGTCACCGCCCAAAGTATCGAGAAAGATGCCGACGGCAACATCACCTGCATCCATTGCACCTACGACCCCGCCACCCGCGGCGGCGACGCCCCCGACGGTCGCAAAGTCAAGGGTACCCTCCACTGGGTCAGTGCCCCACAGGCCATCGATGCCGAAGTGCGCATGTTCGACCGTCTCTTTGCCACCGAAGCCCCCGACGAGGCTCCTGAGGGCAAGACCTTCCTCGACAACCTCAACCCCGACAGCCTCAAAGTACTGCAGCATTGCAAGCTCGAGCCTTCGCTTGGACAAGCCCACATGGTGGTCAACGAAGCCGGCATTGAAGAGCCTCAACGATTCCAGTTTGAACGCATGGGCTACTTCTGCACCGACCGCGACTCCACCCCCGACCACCTTGTCTTCAACCGCTCCTGCAGCCTCAAGGACACATGGGCCAAACTGGCTGAGAAATAGTATATTCACAGCGTGCCAACCTCAATAAAAAAAACAGGCTCCGCACACTTCAACTTCTAATCCACCCCAAAAAAAGAAAAAACAAATGAAAGTCTCCTATAAATGGCTCGGCGAATATGTCGACACCGACCTCACTCCAAACCAACTCGACGACCTCCTCACCTTCTCAGGCCTTGAAATCGAAGGCGTAGAAAAAGTCGAAAGCATCAAAGGCGGCCTCGAACATGTGGTCATCGCCCAAGTGCTCACCTGCCAACCCCACCCCAATAGCGACCACCTACACATCACCACGGTAGATGTGGGTGGCGACCGTCCCCTCGACATCGTCTGCGGTGCCCCCAACGTAGCAGCCGGTCAGAAAGTCGTCTGCGCCCAGATTGGCACCAAAATCTACACCTCCGACACCGAGTTCTACGAAATCAAGAAAGGCAAGCTCCGCGGAGCCGTTTCCGAAGGCATGCTTTGTGCAGCCGACGAGCTTCAGCTTGGCTCTGACCATGCAGGCATCATGGTGCTCCCCGACGATGCTCCTGTTGGAATGCCCGCCAAAGATTATTTCCACCTCGAAGAGGACTACACCCTCGAGGTAGCCATCACCGCCAACCGTTCCGATGCCACCTCGCATATCGGTGTGGCGCGGGACATCGTGGCCGTCCTCAACACCCGCCAGGGTGCCCATAAGAAAATCAATTGGCCCAACGTTGCCGACCTCTCCCAAGCCGCCGACACCTGCGCCAACCCCATCCGCGTCACCGTGGAAGAACCCACCCTCTGTCCCCGCTATACCGGCATCACCCTCGAGAACGTCCATGTGGCCGACTCCCCCGAGTGGCTGCAGAACAAGCTGCGCACCGTGGGCATCCGTCCCATCAACAATGTGGTGGACGTCACCAACTTCGTCCTCATGGAGGTAGGTCAGCCCATGCATGCCTTCGATGCCGACCAGATTACCGGCAACCATGTCGTCGTGCGCACCCTACCCCAGGACACCCCATTCGTCACCCTCGACGGGGTGGAACGCAAACTCGACCGTCGCGACCTGATGATCTGCAACGAGCAGGAAGGAATGTGCATAGCGGGTGTCTTTGGTGGACAAAAGAGCGGGGTCACCAATAGCACCACCCGTGTTTTCTTAGAGAGTGCCTACTTCAACCCCACCTCCATCCGCAAAACCTCCAAACGCCATGGCCTCAAGACCGATGCCTCCTTCCGCTACGAGCGCGGCTGCGACCCCAACATCACCGTCTGGGCCCTGCAGCGTGCCGTCCTCCTGCTTCAGGAATTAGCCGGTGCAACCGTGGCCTCCAAGGTGGTGGACATCTATCCCCAGCCCATCCCCCGTGCCGAGGTCGACATCGACTTCCAGCGCATCACCCGCGCCGTGGGACAAGAGATTCCTGTTGATGCCATCCGCACCGCTCTCACCTCCCTCGACATCGAAATCCTCTCCGAGACCCCCTCGGGCATGCACCTCGCCATCCCCACCTGCAAAGTAGATGTCTACCGCGAGTGCGACGTCCTCGAGGAAATCATGCGCATCTACGGATACAACAACATCGCCATCGACAGCCACGTCAACAGCTGCCTCTCCTTCAGTCCCAAACCCAATCCCCTCAAGCTCCAGAACATTGTTTCCGACTACCTCACCAACAACGGCTTCAGCGAGATAATGAACAACTCGCTCACCAAGGCCGAGTATTTCGAGAACAACCCCGACTTCGATGCCTCCCGCAACGTTCACATCCTCAACCCGCTCAGCAAAGAGCTCAACGTCATGCGCCAAACCCTTCTCTACTGCGGCCTGGAATGTGTGGTGCGCAATCTCAATTATAAAATCCACGACCAGAAACTCTACGAGTTTGGCCGCACCTACGCCATGGCTCTCAATGCCGACCAAATCACCGATGAGCACAAGGTAACCGACAAATACGTCGAAACGCCCCACCTCTCCATCTTCATGACCGGCGGCAACAACCCCGAAGGCTGGCATGCACCTGTGGTGCCCGTCGACTTCTACCACCTCAAGGCACATGTAATGAACATCCTCCGCCGCATGCGCGTCAACATCACGCGCCTCGACTTCGTCCCCGCCCAGGAACATTACTTTGCCGAAGGCCTCGACCTTGTCTTCCGCGACAGCCACAAACTCCTCTGCTCCTTCGGCCGCCTCTCCAAAGAGACCCTCAAACGGATGGATTGCAAGCAGGAAGTCTTCTATGCCGACATCAACTGGGAACTCATTCTCAAAGGCTACCCCACCAAGGAAGTACTGTATGCCGAGATACCCAAGTTCCCCGAGGTACGCCGCGACCTGGCACTCATCATCGACAAGAAAGTACAGTTTGCCGACATCGAGCGTGTGGCCTACTCCACCGAGAAAAAACTCCTCAAGTGCGTCAACCTCTTCGATGTCTATGAGGGCAAAGGCATCACCGAGGGCATGAAATCCTATGCCGTCAGCTTCATCCTTCAGGACAAAGAAAAGACGCTCACCGACAAACAGATTGAGGCCGTCATGGCCAAACTGCAAAAGAACCTCGAGACCCAACTCGGGGCCCACATACGCTCCTAAAGACAACAACGCCCCAAGGGGTGTCGCCTCCCCCATGTGCGGCACCCCTCGGCAAACCCAAAGCACAACACCACCCAATCACACTCAAAAAAAAAGAAAGGAACAAAAAGAAAATCAATTATCATCTATTCACCACCAAAAAAAACATGTCCAAAGGCCTACTCCAATACGATGTCCGCACCCTCCTTGCCCTCCAGCAGGCCATTGCCGGAAGCAAACAGTTCTTCGAGTACCTCCTCCAAACGCATCCCGAACTGGCAGCTTTCAGCAATTTCCTACAGGAAGACGGCAAAGCCGAAGACTGGCTGGTCAAAAACGGATTCGCATGGCTCGGCCTCATGTCCCACGCCATCGACGGCGACCAACGCGCCCGGGCATGGGTCTTGAAGAACCTCCACCAGGCCAACCTCATGTTCTGCCTTGCCTGCCGCAAAGACGACAAAGCACTCTCCTGGCTCCGGTTCATGAAACTGGACATCCTTCTCCGCCTTGCCGGCGAGGTTGCCGACCTCCGCAACAAGCAGGAACTCGATGCCAGTTTCCCCTATAAGATGAGATTTTAATTACAAACCCCCTATCAATTGCAACCCATTCATTTATGGAAAAGAACGACAAAAACAATAATCAAGACAGAAGCAACGGACAGTCCGGCCCCGGCCGTCGTCCACGCATTGCCGGACACAAAGTCTACTCCCAACAGTCCAACAACGACAACGGTCCTGCCAAGCCTGCCCGCAAATACGACAAAGCCGACGACGCAGCCGACCGCAACAACACTCAACACCCCGACACTCCCACCTCCCGCCGCAACCACCACGGCAAGAGCCACAGCCAGCGCCCCTATGGCCCCAATGCCGACAAAAAGAAAAAAGCGGCCAAAACAGCCGATGGCAAGCCACGCGTCAAGACCCCGCCTGTCAAGAAACCCAAAACCCCGCCTCCCGCACCCAAGCCCTACGACGGCACCACCCGCCTCAACAAATACATTGCCAATGCCGGCATTTGCTCGCGGCGTGATGCCGACAAGCTCATCGCCGCTGGCAGCATCACCGTCAACGGCAAAGTAATCACCGAGATGGGCTTCCAAGTCCACGAAGGCGACGTGGTCAAATACGGTGGCGAAACCCTCCACAGCGAGCGCAAACGCTACTTCCTCCTCAACAAGCCCAAAGGCTTCATCACCACCGTCGACGACCCCCAAAACCGCGAAACCGTGATGATGCTCATCGACGGCGCCTGTCCAGAGCGCATCTATCCCGTCGGCCGGCTCGACCGCAATACCACCGGCCTGCTGCTCTTCACCAACGACGGCGACCTCGCTCGTCGCCTCACCCATCCCTCCGCCAGAGTATATAAAATCTATCAGGTCGAACTCGACAAACCCGTCACCCGCAACGACATGCAGCAGATGCTACAAGGCATCGAGCTCGAGGACGGCCCCATCCATGTCGACGATGTCCAATACGTCCAAGGTGCCAACGACAAACGCATTGTCGGTGTTGAACTCCACAGCGGCAAAAACCGCATCGTGCGCCGCATCTTCGAGCACCTCGGCTACAATGTTCTCAAACTCGACCGCGTGGTTTTCGCCGGCCTCACCAAGAAAGACCTTCCCCGTGGCCGCTACCGCGAACTCACCGAGAAAGAAGTCAGCTACCTCATGATGATATAGTCCCAGCCTCCATCCAAAAATAAAAAACCCACTCTCATGCCCGCAAAACTCATCCTCTTCCCCGTCCCCATCGGCAACGAAAACCCCGATGCCTCGCTCCCTCCCTACAACCGTGAGCTGCTCAACACCTGCACCACCTTCATCGTAGAGGACCAGCGCACCGCACGGCGCAACCTCAAGCGCATGGGCTACACCGCCGCCAGCCTCGACGAGGTTGAGCTCCTCGAGCTCAACGAGCACACCCCCGCCACCGACCTCGTCGGCTACCTCGACCCCATTGTCAAGCACAACCGCAACATCGGTCTCATGTCCGAGGCCGGCCTCCCCTGTGTCGCCGACCCCGGCACCCTCATCACCGCCGAAGCCCAGCGCCGCGGCATCGAGGTGGTGCCCCTCGTGGGGCCCAGCAGCATCATGCTGGCCCTCATGGCCTCCGGATTCAACGGACAGAACTTCGCCTTCAACGGCTATGCACCCATCAAACTGCGCGAGCGCGACGCCCTTCTCAAGCGCATCGAGGTGTCCATCCACCGCGACAACCAAACGCAAATCTTCATCGAGGCCCCCTACCGCAACAACCAGTTCCTCGACTATCTCGCCCATCAGCTGCAACCCCTCACCCGCATCTGTGTCGCCGCCGACCTCACCCTTCCCTCCCAGTACATCCGGGCCCGCCTCTCCCGCCAGTGGCTCGACAACCCGCCCGACCTCAACAAACGGCCCGCCATCTTCCTCCTCTACAAATAGGCCTTCGGCAACCACACCCCCCGCTCAGGGCCCACGCCCATCCGCTACCACCCCACACGAAAAAACAAACAAACAATAATAAACCCAAAAAACTAACAAAACATGAAAAAATTCGATCCCGCAACAGCCATCCAGCGTCTCGACGGCCGCGACGCCAACCGTGGTGTCAACCCCGCCATCTGCGACAGCGCCACCTTCACCTTCCCCGAGGCACACCTCATGACCGAAACCTTCCACGGCGAAACCGAGGGCTACTTCCTCTACAGCCGCCACTGGAACCCCTCCAACCTCGCCCTCTGCCAGGCCCTCGCGGCCATGGAAGGCACCGAGGCAGCCTGGGTCACCGGCTCCGGCCTCGCAGCCATCACCTGTGCCCTGCTCCATGAGGTCAAATGCGGCGACCACATTGTCAGCTCCATGACCACCTATGGCGGCACCTTCGCCTTCATGGCCAACTACCTCAAGAAATTTGGTGTCGAAACCACCTTCGTCAACATGCAGAACCTCGATGCCGTCAAGAAAGCCCTTGCCGAGCACCCCAACACCAAGGTCGTCTACACCGAAACCATGAACAACCCCCTGCTCCGCATCGCCAACATCCCCGAGCTGAGCAAGATGGCCCATGCCGCCGGTGCCAAGCTCATCGTCGACAACACCTTCACCCCCATGATTTTCAGCCCCTGCCAGCTGGGCGCCGACGTCACCGTCTACAGCATGACCAAGTATGTCAACGGCACCAACGACTGTGTGGCCGGTGCCATCTGTGGCAGCGCCGAGTACATTGGCAGCCTCATCGATGTCAACAACGGCACCTGCATGCTCCTCGGCCCCGTGCTCGACCCCATGCGCAGCGCCTCCATCCTCAAGAACCTCCACACCCTCCACATCCGCATGAAGAAACACGGCGAGAACGCCATGTACCTGGCCAAGCGCTTCAAAGAGGTCGGCTTCAAATACAACTACCCGGGCCTGCCCGAGCATCCCGACTACGCCCTCTTCAACAGCATGTGCAATGAAGGCTACGGCTACGGCGGCATGATCAGCATCGACATGGGCACCGCCGACAAGGCCAGCCGCATCATGGAAATCATGCAGCAGAAAGGCGTCGGCTACCTCGCCGTCAGCCTGGGCTACTTCAAGACCCTCTTCAGCAACAGCGGCAAGAGCACCAGCTCCGAAGTTCCTGAGGACATCCAGAAAGAGATGGGCATGAGCGAAGGCCTCATCCGTTTCAGCATGGGCCTCGACAACGACATTGAAGCCACCTTCCAGCTCATCAAAGAGTCCGTCGAAGAAAGCAACAAGTAAACCTGTGTGCCACGCACGCCCAAAGACAGTCCCCACCTGCGGGGACTGTCTTTTTTTCCGTCGGGCCATCCTCCAATCGGTCATTTTCTTCTCCTCGCACAATAAAACCGCTCCCCCTGCGTTATTGGGAAAATCAATAGCGAAGCTTATGAAAGACAGAAAACGCATAAACCCCATGAACTACCACCCCTGGCAACAGTTCTACCTCGTGTCCGCCATCCTCATGGCGGCACTCTACCTCCTCACCGTCCTCATCCCAAACCAGTACTTCCTGGCCTTCGTCACCCTCGTCAGCACCCTGGTAGGCACCATAGCCTTCATCGGACTCAACGAGCACAGCCGTCGCAAACCTACCGGCCAGCGTCTCGACATCCTCATCAACATAGTCATCACCCTGGGGCTCGTCTCCACCCTCTCGCTCTGCGCCACCCAGTTCATCGAAAGTCCCGAGGCAGTCCATCAGGCCCTCGTCGAGGGCAACACCAAGTCCCTGCATCTGGGCTACTTCATCTTCATGGCGCTCTACATGCTCACCGCCCCCTTCTATCTCATCTTCGAGGTCGTGCTCTTCTTCAAGATACGCAGCAAATGGCCCGGAGGCAAAGACCTCATGCAGCTCTATTTCATCATCACCGGCATCTTCGTCATCGTCATAGGCATCGGCCTGGGCGTCACCGACGACATCGGCCGCGGCCTCGACACCTACCTCTCCATCGCCTATATCCCCTACTACTTCCTCTACTACTTCATCGCCAGCCGCTACTGTGCACGCCGCGCAAAAAAACGCAACCTCCCCCAGGCCCGTTAACCCCATTCCCCGCCCCCGTGCAACAAGTCTCCCATAGCACCCTCATCTCCCTTTTGCCCGAAGGAGAGTCCGACCACTACCACACCGCGGGAAAAAACATCCAGACAGCCTTCTTAGCCATCCTAATAATTCTCCTCTCCATCATCTCCTACGGTCTGCTCACCACCGCGTTTTCCGAAAAATCCATCTTTTTTTTCTATTTCTGCATCAACATCGACACCCTCATAATAGGGTTCCACGGTGTCACAGAATATCAGAGGCTGAAAAACCAACGCCTGGCCATCGGCAAAGCGGGATTCTTTGCCAGCCAAGTCACCAACCTCAGCAACTACCACGAATACAAAGACCTCTTTGTCTACTGGCACGAACTGCGTGGCATCGTAATAGCGTGCGACGACACATCCGTAGGAGCCGAAATACGTTTTTACGTCGAAGCCAAGGGAAAGCCCAACCAACTGCTACAGCACCGCATCCTGCTGGAACCATTCGTCGGGAGGACGCGACAATTCCCGCGCACCCTACCCATCATCCAAAGCATCCGCCAGCACACCGGCTACAACATCCTCTTCAGCTGTCCCAACCGCCAACCCTCCAACGCGCTCCCCTCCCCCGAAACCAAAGTCTCCATCCCCTGGAAGTGCATCTTCAAAACCCCCGCCTCGCAAAAACGCACCTGGCAGTTCTGAGCAGAGAGCGTAAAGAGAATGCTCTATTTTTAGACACCCTTTCCGAGCAATTCATAGAAACTTAGTTATCAGTATATTACAATTACACCTTTTAGCATAATGCTAAAAGGTGTAATTAGCCCAGCTCCCAACGCCACCGCTCGGAGCGGTCCAAAAGCGACGGTTCTCTTTTCTACCGTTCACCCTTTTTCTTTGGCATTGCCCTCAACTCACCTTCAGCCCCTCCCACCCTCGAGGAGCCACCTCAAGTTGTGGAAGATTTAGAAAGAACGATTCTTCCACAAGTTGTGGAAGAATTGTGCAGTATTTCATTACCTTCTATAGCCCATGCCGGGCAAACCCAACAAAAAGCCTCCCTCCCCGCTGGGGGAAGGAGGTTTTTCCTATTATTTGCTTGATGTCTCTGCCGGTTAGTCTGCCTCGTAGATGAGCAGCTGGCCGTCGCTATAGAGGAACATCAGGGGGTCCTTGTCGCGTTTCTTCAAAATCCACACTCCGCCGTTCTGCTGGTCCAGCTCCATCTTGATGTACTTGCGGCTCACCTGCTGCTCAGCCAGCAGCTTGTCGCTCTGGTCATACACCTGAATGTAGTTGTGGCCGTCGGGGTCCTGAACGAGTGCGTACATCAGGTCGCCGCTCATGACGTAGGTGAGGAGGTCGATGTTGTAGTTCTGGCGGGCATACTCCCTCACAACAATCACATCCGTGGGGTGGTAGTCATACCAGTAGGTGTTGCAGTAGACCCAGAAGCCGGGCCAGTACCATGCACGGCAGGGCCAAGGATCCCAGAAAACGGGGTGGCAATGCACCATGCAGTGGTGCACGGGGTGCCAGAAATAGGGGGCGGGGTGCATGTGACGGTGCGAGGGAGGCATGGGGCGATGCGGATGGCCCGCGTCGGCCCAGCCATGACCGTTGGGTCTGCCTTCGCCGGCCACAGGGGCCTGGCCCGAAGGTCTGCCCACGCTGCCGCTGTTGCGACTGGCGGGAGCCCCCACCTCACCGCGCGAGCCTGCAGGAGCGCCGCCGCGCTCACCCATGTTGCCGCGCATCGAAGGCTGGCCGCCACGGGCCGAAGGGACGCCGCTGCGCACCTCGCCACCGCTGCGGGGCGAGGCGGCCTCACGGCTGCGAATCTGGCTGGGGATGCTGCTGGAAGAGCGCATCTCCGAGCCGCCGCCACGGCTGCCCTGGTAGGAACTGCTACTACGGCTGGGACTGCTGCTCATCGAAGAGCTGCTGCGCGACGAAGAATAGCTTGAGCTGCTACGGGGCGAAGAATAGCTTGAGCTGCTGCGGGGCGAAGAATAGCTTGAGCTGCTGCGCGACGACGAGGAGGAGAAACTGCTCCCACGCGACGAAGAAGAGGAGAAGCTGCCGCCGCCACGCGACGAAGAAGAAAAACTGCCGCCGCCACGGCTGCCGCTGCTCATGCTGCTGTGGCTGCCGCCACCGCTGCCGCCGCGACCGCCGCCGCCACGCTGAGCGTATACCGGGCTTGCCACCAAGGCAATGCCCAACAATGCGATTCCAATTACATTTGACATTTTCATAGCGAAAACTCCTTTCATTTATTTCGTTTATATTTTCTTTATTTGATTCAAAGTCACCCAGGCCATCTTTTTTTTGCCTATTTGTTTCCTTTTTCTCGAATGCAAAAGTACCACTTTTACACGAGGAAAAATCCACAAACCCCACATATTTTTCCCCTAAAAACCGTCGGCGCAGGGTGCATTCTTCTGGGGTCAGCCGTGGCGGCTGCAGCCAACAGTCCATGAGCCAGCGGGTTGTGAGGAAATTCCACCCACCACAGCCCGACCTCCTCAACGGCAAAGCACCACCGTGCCGGTCACACACTGAGGGCTGTTGGGAATGAGGGTGGTGGTGTAGCTGATGCGGTAGACATAGGCGGCCTGCGGGCAGGGCGTGCCGTCGTGGGTGCCGTCCCAAGGGGTGTTGGGGGTATCGGCGTGAAACACCCTACGGCCCGCACGGTCGAAGATGTCGATCTGGTAGGAGCGGATGTGGGCAGTTGTGGTTACGCGGAAAGTGTTGAGCTCGGGGTCGTGGTCCTCCGGCATGAAGAAATTCGGAATGAAGAGGTGGGGTTTCACAATGGGAACCGCCACCTTATCGGTGTCCTGACAGAAATCATTGCCCGAAATAAGCTGCACCATCACCGAGTCCATGTCGAGGGAAGCCGTATAGGTTATCTGACAAAGGTTGTCGCTGTAGTAGGTGCCGTTCACATACCACTGGCTCCAGCGGTTTGGGGAACCGATGCGGGTGGCGGTGAGGGTTAGGTGTTGTTCGTCGAGGGTGGTTGGCGACACTTCTATATGGGCCGTGGGCAGTTCGATGGGGGTTAGGACTACCGAGTCCGAGGAGGGACAGAAGAGGGTGTCTCTCAGGTCGGCCGTGACCCAATAGATGGTGGTGTCTTCAACAGCGGCAGTCAGTTCCGTTTCCCCCACATGTGCTGGGGTGTTGTCGTGATTGGTGTGCCACCAAAGATAGGGTGCCTGGGTGAGGGCTTGCAGATTGTATGCTTGGCGTGCGCAATCGATGTGGGTCTGGATGGCGATTTCTGGAGGTGCCACTACCGCGAGACGCAACAGGACGATGCTGTCGCAGCGATAGTGGTTGAGGGTGTCGAACTCGAGCAACGCCTCCTGGGTGTAGATTGAGCCGTGGAAAAGGTAGTAGGTTCCTTGGCAGATGGTGTCATGCAGGCGGGTGGTGTCCGACCGATGGATGGTGAGCGTTAGCCCTACCGTAGAATCGCACCCCAGGTGGTTGAGCAGATGGGTTTGAGCATAGCAGCTCTCGGCAAGGAGCGTGTCGAGTGCATCCCAATAGAAAGAGTCGCAGGCCCTGATGGCGGTGTCGGAAAAAGTGGAATGGTGGACTGTTAGGGTCAGGGTGACGACGGAGTCACAATTGAAGGCGTTGGGCAGTATGAGCGAGTCGGACATGGAGCGATTGTAGCCTATGCCTTTCCCCTCCCAATAAAAAGTGTCGCAAACGGTTGTGTCGATATGGAGTCTACTTCCATGATGAATGGTCAGGTGCAGGGTGTCGGTACTGGATATTCCCTGGGAGTTGTTGTAGTGGTAGGTGTAGGTGCCAGAGGCCGAATAGGTGGTTCCATGCCATGTGTAAGCGCCGCAAGCCGCAGCGTATTCCACCTGATGACTGCTATGGAGAATGGTTAGATGCAGGGTGTCGGTGCTCTCGCATCCATCGTCATTGAGATAGGAATGGGTGTAGGTGCCAGAGCTGGTGAAGGTTGTTCCATGCCAGCTGTATTGGTTTATGGCAGTATCGGACAGGGAGGTATGATTGCCATGGTAAATGAAAAGCTTTAAGGTGTCGGTGCTGGGACAGTTGTCGTTATTGAGGTAATTGTATGTGGGTGTGCTCGTTGTGTTATAGTATACTCCATGCCAAAGATAGCCCTCGCAGGTCGAGATAAAATAGATGTCGTGGCTCCCATAATGGACAGTCAGATGCAGGGTGTCGGTGCTGGGGCAGTTGTCGGAGTTGGTGTAGTCGTGGGTGTATTCTCCTGTGGTGTTGTATTCGTTGCCATGCCAGAGATAACTCTCGCAAGATGTTTCGGTATAGGAATCGTGGGTACCGTAATGAATAGTAAGATGCAGGGTGTCTGTGCTTGGGCAGTTGTCGGAATTGGTATAGTCGTGGGTATATTCTCCTGTGGTGGTGTAGTCGTTACTATGCCATGTGTAGCTCTCGCAGGCGGTCTCGGTATAGGCGCTGTGGGTGCCGTAGAGGATG
>JAEEHQ010000101.1 GCA_016280915.1 Bacteroidales bacterium | reverse complement strand
GGAAGGAGGGAGCAATGCGGTGCATTGTAACCGACTGACAATCGGAAAGATGCCGAAATAAGGGCAAAAGCGCTGAAAAATTTAAGTACACTCATATTTATTATTGTTTTTTAAATGTGGAATTTATAGAACCCACCTTAATTAGTTGAGAATTAGAAGGAGTCCACGAAAAGGTGGTTTCGCGGACTCCTTAGCGGGTGAGGGTTTAGAAAGCCTCGGCAATGGCAATGAAGTCGTCAGCCTTGAGGGAGGCACCACCAATGAGGCCGCCGTCCACGTCGGGATTGGCAAACAGCTCTTTGGCGTTGCCAGGCTTGCAGCTGCCACCATAAAGGATGCTGGTTTCGTCAGCCACCTCTTTGCCATATTTATCGGCTATGAGGCCGCGGATAAAGGCGTGCATTTCTTGTGCCTGCTCAGGGGTGGCAGTCTTGCCGGTGCCAATGGCCCAGACGGGTTCGTAAGCGATAACGATGTCGGCAAACTGCTCGGCAGTAAGGTGGAAGAGACCGTCGGTAATCTGTTTCTTAACCACGTCAAACTGGCGGTTGCTTTCGCGCTCTTCCAGCACCTCGCCACAACACACAATGGGGCGGAGGTTGTGTTTGAGCAATTGGTCGACCTTGCGGGCGATGATTTCGTCGGTCTCGTGGTAGTAAGCACGGCGCTCGCTATGACCCACAATGCAGTAGTCGAGCTCCATCGACTCCAGCATGGCGGCCGACACCTCTCCGGTGTAGGCACCGCTCTCTTGGTCGCTGACATTCTGGGCACCTACGGCAAAGTAGGAGTCGTCGCTATAGTCGGATGTCATTTCCAGAAAGGGGAAAGGAGGACAGATGATAACCTGCGTGTTACGGTCGAGGGTGGTTTTTTCGAGCTTGTCCATGATGTTGGAGATAAGCTCGTCGGCCTCGTCAAAGGTCTTGTTCATTTTCCAGTTTCCTGCAACAATGTGTTTTCTCATAGTAGGTGTTTTTTTATTGTTAATAATGTGATTATACTTGCCTGTTGATTTTATTTGAGCGGATGTAGCTCTCCGTAGCGTTTGAGGAAGGGGAGGATGGACTTGGTAGGCAGCACTTTGTTCATGATGATGCGGCGCTCCTCGTTGAGAATGATCATGGTGGGGGTTCCGTGGACGTTGTAGGCTTCTTGATAGTCGATGTTCACATTAGTGCCACCCACGTTGACCCAGTTGAGCTGATACTGGCGGACATACTTTTTCCATTTGTCAATATCGGCATCATAGCCAACAGCATAGACTTCAAAAAGCTTATTGCCGGCATTGCAGAGAGAGTCATAGAGATGTTTCAGCTCGGGGGTTTGAGTCTGGCAATGGTGGCAGTCGGGGTCCCAGAACCAAAGAATCACGTAGCGGGTGGGGAATCGGTGGGAGGAAATCCAATCCTGTGGGTTGGGCGACTGGTTGGTGTCGGCCATATAGAGTTCAGCCCCGCGGGCCCCAATGAGCGATTTCTCCAAGAACTCACAGGTTTGGCGTTTGTTGGTAATCTCGCTTTGGGGTGCCCAGGCACATTTGCCGGTCAGATAGTATTGCCTAACTAAGTAACACCATGTGGCGTCCCAGCCAATATTTTTGGTAGAACGGTAGTAGCGAGGCATGATATGGTCCATGAAATAGCGCAGCATAAGGGTGTCGTTTTCAATCTTATGAAGGACCATATCGGCATAGCGGCAGATGGTGTCGAAATCGGCATGATACAGAATGCCAAAGAAATAGACATTCATTTTGTTGTATAGGTCGGGGGTGCGTACCAGGGAGTGGTCAGTCAGGTCCACCCCGTCCCAATAGTGTGTGCGATAATAAACTGGTTTGTCTTCCACTTCGTCAGGAACATCCGGACCTTTAAACATGTCCAGCAGCTGGAAGAAACGATACTGGTGGTTCTCTTTCATTTGGTCGTTCTCAAATACAATCATCTCTTCATTCAGCGCCTCCATTTCCTTTTCCGCATTTTCTTTTAGTTGAGGGTCGGAACTTTTTTTCAGCTGTTCCAACTCCTTCGACCGTTTGCGGGCTTGGTTGAAACGGTTGATGTAGGTATACATGGCTTGGTTGGCGGCAGAACCGCTGATGTCGGTCTTGGGGTCCAAGACTTCAAAGTCTGAGTTGGTGCGGATTGAGAACCGCTGGCTGCCATCAATGGTAAACTCCAAGAGAGCCTTCTTAGCCTCCTTTGGGTAGAGCGCATACATGCCTGTCTCATATTTGTGCTTGCCGGCAAAACGGTAAGTGTTCCCTTTGCCCACTACGGCGCTGTCGAGCGTAATGAACTGGTCGCGGTAATGCTGACCGAGGTAGAGAATGCTGTCTGTTGCACCAGGCAGCTGAAAAGACATCTCATAGCGCTGCGCATGCAACACCTGCAGCAACGAGACCAAAATGGAAAATATAATAATACGTTTCATATTCTCAATAAACTAACTATAAATTCTAAACTCTAAACTTTCAATAACCTATAACCAATAACCAATAAACTTTCAACTCTAAACTTTCAATAACCTATAACCAATAAACTTTCAACTTTAAACTATCAACTTTCAATAACCTATAACCAATAACCAATAAACTTTCAACTCTAAACTATCAACTTTAAACTATCATTTATACTTATCAAGTATCAAGTCCGCCACAATTGTGAAGGCAAAATTTTGTGTTGGGTCTTCACTAAAATAGGAGGCCGAGGTAGGACAGAGCCGGTATGCCACACCAAAGCCGAGATCGAACAATCCCCAATGGACGAGACCGTCAAAACCGGTGGACATTTCGGCAATGCCGAGATTGGGCGACTGCAGGGGCAACCCGTCCCAATAAAGAAATCCCGTTGCGTCCTGCCCAAAGAGATGTCCCCACAGCGCGTTCAGCTGCAGGAATGGGTGGGGCGACGACCAAGAGAGTTCCCACAGCGGCAACTCAGCCGTATAGTTCACGCACACGTTTGCAAAAAGATTGGCCGTGAAAGTGTTGGGTGCCACGGTGAGGAAGGTGTTGCGGAAGAAATAAATGGCGTTGGCAGTACCCGAAATGTCGAACATGCGGCTGTAAGGCGAGCCCTCTGTGGCAAAGCCCAGTTGCGCAAAGAAGGAGATGCCTGATAATCTTTTTGGGGAAGTGTATTGGAGCAAACTCCTAAGGTAGAAATGCTCCGATGAGTCCTCCATGCGGCCGACTCGTAGATCGGCAATAATGCCCTTTGTCCAAGATAGTCTTGAAGAAAGCTCGCTGAACATTCGTACCTCTGCGCGTTCTTGTGGTAGAACGGAGGGGTAGAGGAGCACCTGAGCGTCGAACCGATAATCCTCCCACGTTTGGCGAAGACCTATCTTGAAGTCAAAACCTTTCCTCGGAGTGGCCAAGACGGACAGCTCGCCCCCGCGAACTCCCACGTAACGCGATGAGACATAGCCCGTATTCATCGCCGGGGAGAGCATGCGGTAGGAAGAAAGACGACGCGAGGCGGCACGCTCCAAGTCCTTATAGGCACTCACCTGCAGGCGAACATTGCTCCGCGTTGGGAGCCGCAGCTGTGCGCTACCACCCAATTTGAAGTCTTTGTCGCCCGTGCCATAGGCTCCATAACCTTTCAGGGTCCATTGACCCAAAAAATACTTCGCTTCGGGACAAGACTCGTTGGGAATCACCCAAGTCAACCCTAACTCAAAGCGATGGCGCTCATAAAGGTTGAAATTATACAGCCGTTCGGCATCCAGATACAAGGCAGTAGCTGCCCGATAACGGGTTAGCCTTATACTCTGAGCCTCAATTACAAGCGCAGGGAATAGCAGTAGTAGTATGGCGAGTCGTTTGCACATAAAATGAGCGCAAAAATGCAATTTGCAAAGATACGTAAAAAATATGGTTCCGACAAAATTATTTTTGCAGATGGATTAAACTGTTATAAAAATATTATAAAATGCAATAAATATATATCAAAAGTTGAAAAAAAATCGTATTTTTGCAAATTAGTTTTTGAAAAATACAATCATTTGGTAAATAAATAAAATATACTAATACAGAAAGATATGAACTACGACTTGATAGTAATTGGAAGTGGCCCTGGTGGCTACGTTGCAGCCGTGAAGGCTTCGCAACTGGGTATGAAAGCGGCTGTTGTTGAACGCGAAAATCTGGGTGGCATCTGCTTGAACTGGGGCTGCATTCCCACGAAGGCTTTGCTCAAGAGCGCACAGGTGTTTAACTACATTTCCCACTCGGCCAACTATGGTGTGGCTGCTCAACCTGTTGAGGCTGACATGGCTGCCATGGTCGGACGCAGTCGTGGGGTGGCCGAGACGATGAGCAAAGGAGTTCAGTTTCTGCTGAAGAAAAACAATGTGGACGTGCTGATGGGTACCGGCAAGGTGAAACCCGACCATAAGGTGGAGGTGACCGATGCCGAAGGAAAGGTGACGGAATATGAAGCCAACCATATCATCATAGCAACGGGTGCCCGTAGCAAGGTGATGCCCAGCATGCCACAGGATGGCAAGCACATCATTGGCTATCGTGAGGCCATGACGCTGCCTTTCAAGCCGAAGAGCATGGTGGTTTGCGGAAGCGGTGCCATTGGCAGCGAGTTTGCATTCTTCTACCAGAGCATCGGCGTGCAGGTGACTTTGGTGGAGTTTATGCCCCAAATCCTGCCCAATGAGGATGAGGATACTGCTGCCCAGATTAGCCGTAGTTTCCGCAAGATGGGCATGAAGGTGATGGCAAGTGCCAGCGTGGAGAAGGTGGTTGTGGATGGAGACGTGTGCCATGTGACCATCAAGGATATGAAGAAAAACACCGAGGTGCAGGTGGATTGCGATGTGGTGCTGAGTGCCGTGGGTGTTATCACCAATTTGGAGAACCTGGGACTGGAAGAAACCGGCATCGCTGTGGAGCGCACGAAGATTGTGGTGGATGATTACTACCAAACCAATGTGCCTGGCTATTATGCCATTGGCGACGTGGTGCATGGTCCTGCTTTGGCCCATGTGGCAAGTGCTGAGGCTATTTGCTGTGTTGAGCATATTGCCGGTCACACTCCCAAACTGGTGAACTATGGCAATATCCCCGGCTGTACATACGTCACTCCCGAGGTGGCCAGCGTGGGCCTAACCGAGAAGAAGGCTTTGGAGGCTGGTAAAGAAATCTTGGTTGGCAAATTCTTCTTCAAGGCCAGCGGCAAGGCTACCGCAGCAGGCAACACAGACGGCTTCGTAAAGATGATTATCGATAAGAATACCGATGAGATATTGGGTTGCCACATGTGTGGAGACAACGTTACCGAGATGATTGCCAGTATCGTGACGGCTCGAGAGAACGGCCTGTCCGCGAAACAGGTGGCCGGAGCCATCCATCCCCATCCCACGATGAGTGAGGCCGTAATGGAGGCTATTGAGGCTGCCTACGGCTGCGCTATTCATGGATAGTTTTTCAGTTGAGAGTTTAGAGTTTAAAGTTTAGAGTTTAATCTTTTCAAAACGCAAAGCAATATGAAGATCCTTCCAAAGAAACGTATGACGGTTGCCAAGGGGTTGAAAGTGTGGGTGACAAACCATTACATGCCTACCCTTTTTGGCATCCGAGGACATTATGAGTCATCGTATAAATCAGGCCAGTATGTGGAGACTGTTGCTCCCGGTACGGGTTTCTTTGTCCGCAACAGCTCAAGCCATGCATATAAGAACTACTGCAAGGCACAACGATTGAAACTGGTACCCAAATACTGGGATATGGTCAGGGGAGATGAGTTTGACTTTGACATTGAAATGGACCGCGCCAACAAGGCCCTGAGGGAAACCAAGAATGAGGAGAAGGCACGTATCCTGGAATCGTATGTGAATGTGCTGCCGCTGGCCAAGGAGGCCGAGATGGGTGAGAAAATCATTCAAGGCATCAAGGATCTGGGCCACCGCCGACACAAGCTGACTTCTTACCAGAGCCACGTCATCTCCAATTACAAATCGAGGATTGCCCGTTTGGGTCATGATGTGCGCGATATACAGCTTTCTGTTGCCAAGTTGTGCGACGAGGAGAGGTATAATCATTTTGCCAACGTAGTAATTCCTTTTACCGAGCTGGCTGCCAGCCACCGCATTTGGCATTCGAGAGAGGCATACGACAAACTGGACAGCGCTTTTGAGCAGGTCTATTTTGATATGGGAATCTTCGACTTTATCCAGGCACCCTTGATGACCCCGGTTATGAGGGACAGCATTGGCCAGAGTTTCTATCTCTATCCTGACTTTTTAATCGTGTCGCGCGACTCGGTGGACTTCGACGTCTATGGCCTGCAGGATATTACTTTCCTGTTTCGCGAAGTGCCTTACGACATGATTTCGAATATGGTGCTCTCGAGCTATGCCGACTCACCCGACGAGTCGTCGTCTTCCTCTTCCAGCCATCGTCACCATCGCAACTATGACGACTTTGGCAGCGGACTGTTGGTGAGTAAGGACACCGTGGCTACCAATGAGATGGAGAAGGAGAGTAAACTGCGTGAACGCGTTGTTGGAGAGTTGTTTATGCCTGAGATAAAGACTCGTTTCTATGTTCGCGACATGCGTGCGCTGAAACATTTTGTAACGGCGTTGAATGAGTATAAGCGTCTCTAAGATTAGTTTATAGTTTGAGTATGCAGTAGTGCTGGCTTAAGATACGCTACTCGGCAATTAGATGTCTTGGCAGGATGAAGAAGAAATACATCTATCGATTTAATCCGCACACCCTCTCCTATGAGAAGGTGGAGGCGACTTGGCGCGACAGATTGAAGCGTGTTTCTTCTACTGTTTTGCTGGGCATTGTGTTGGGGGTACTCTTCACTATCTTGGCCTTCCAGTTTATCGACTCGCCCAAGGAGCGAATGCTGAAGGCTGACATAAGCCAGTATCGCCGTGCCTTAACTGCGTTGAACCATAATGTGGACCGATGCAATAAGGTGCTGGCTGATATAGAGGAGCGAGACAGCGCCGTGTACCGAACCATCTTTGGTGCATCGCCCGTGAGTGAGAACAAGCGCCGGCCGATTCCGCAAGATTACAGCAAGCTGGAAGGACGAGCGAGTGGCCGGCTGATAATCGATACCAAACTGCGTGTGGACTCGCTCGAACAGCGTCTGTATGCCCAGTCGGTTTCGTTGGATGAAATTTTTAAGATGGCCGGGACCAAAGAGCAGCGCATGGCTTCCATGCCAGCCATTATGCCGATTAAGAAAAATCAATGTAAGATTGTTTCGGGTTTTGGCATGCGTTATCATCCTATCTTACACTATCGCCGCATGCACACGGGCATAGACCTGACTGCCCAATTGGGCACCCCTGTGTATGCAACAGGCGACGGTACGATACAGGTGGCTGGCAGAGGCGCGGAACTGGGCGGTTATGGCATCGCCGTAGTGGTGAACCACGGCTATGGGTTCAAAACTTTGTATGGTCATCTGTCGGACGTGACCGTGGTGCCTGGCCAACGGGTAAAACGCGGCGACATGATAGGCAAGGTGGGACGCTCGGGACTTTCTACCGGATACCATCTGCACTATGAGGTAATGCAGAATGGGGCGAAGGTAAACCCTGTCTACTTTTTCTTCAACGACTTGTCGCCCGAGGAGTATGACGAAGTGTTGGAAACTGCCCGACTGGAGAACCAATGCCTGAGTTGATGTAATAATCATGAGGAATTTCTATTATTCAAGTATGAGCGAGTTTGAAAATTGTAAATATTGGATTTGATAAGTAATAATTGCAAGCAATCAATAGAAGTTACCTCTTGTTGACAAAAAGAAATTATGCAGATAAAGATAGATGATAAAGCAGGGTTTTGTTTTGGAGTGGTGAAGGCTATCGGCACGGCCGAGGAGCATCTTTCACACAACGAGACGCTGTATTGTCTTGGCGATATCGTGCATAACAATGCCGAGGTACACCGTCTGAACCAAAAGGGGTTGCAGGTGATTGACCACCAGCAGTTGAAGAATCTTGGAGGTAAGAAGGTGCTAATCCGTGCCCATGGCGAGCCGCCCTCTACCTATCGGCAGGCTGAGGAGTTGGGCATTGAGTTGATTGACGCTACTTGCCCCATCGTCTTGGCGCTCCAGCAGCGGATACGCAAAGGCTACGACGAGATGCAGGCACTTAGCCCTGTTGGCCAGGTGGTTATTTTTGGCAAACCGGGCCATGCCGAGGTGATTGGGCTGTGCGGACAAACCGACAATAGCGCTATTGTGGTTAGTACGCCCGACGACCTTGAAGGCATAGATTTCGACAGGCCAATCCGTCTTTATTCGCAGACAACCAAAAGCAAGGAGGATTTCTCCCTGTTGATTAAAAATATTGAGTCAAGAATCGAGCAGCGGCATGGTTGCATTGGTGAGGGCCAGTTTGTGGCTTACAACACGATTTGCAACCGTGTGGCAAACCGAGCTCTGGAGTTGGAGGCTTTTGCGCGGAGTGTGGATATTGTGCTATTTGTGAGTGGCAAGGGCAGTTCCAACGGCCATTACCTATACGAGTATTGCAAACATGTGCAACCCAACACACATCTGATTTCGGATGTGGAAGAGCTGGATTACAGCTGGTTTGACCATTTGGAGCGGGTCGGCATTACTGGAGCCACAAGCACACCGCGTTGGTTGATGGAGGCTGTTGCCAAGGCGATAGACAACTACCCCAAGGAGTGTGCCGAACATCAAGAATTAGTAAATTTGTAAATCGAACTTTTTGAATTTGATAAGAATTAGTAATTATAATTAATAGCAATTAGTAGTAGTTTCCCCAAAAAAAGTCCTTATGTACCTGACTAATCTCAAACTAAACAACTTTAAGACCTATGCAGAACTGGATGTGGATTTCTGCTCCAACATCAATTGTCTGGTAGGTAATAATGGGGTTGGGAAAACGAATCTGCTGGATGCAATCTATTATCTTTCTTTCTGTAAAAGTTTTTTCAATCCAATAGATAGTCAGAACATACGTCAGGGTGCAGATTTTTTTGCTGTGCATGGCACCTATAGATTTGAGCAAGAGAGTGTGGTGGTTTCATGTATCGAAAAACGTGGACAGGTGAAACAGATGCGTTGGAACAAGAAGCCATACAAGACCTTTGGTGAACATATTGGGAAGGTGCCGCTGGTGATTATTTCTCCCCAGGATCAGAACATCATTATGGGGGGTAGTGAGGTGAGAAGAAGATTTGTCGACGGTGTCATCTCTCAAACCGACAAGGGCTATCTGGAGCATCTGCTTCAATATCAGAGGGCGCTGGATCAGCGTAATAAGTTGTTGAAACAATTCTACGAAGACCGGCAATGGGACGAATCTTCCATAGCTATTTGGGATGAGCAGTTGGTTCGGCACGGACAAGTCCTCTATGATGGAAGAAAGGCATTTCTGAAAGAATTCTTGCCGTTATTCTCTGAGTATTTCTCATGGATAACCAATAGTTCTGAAGAAGCTGTCCTTACCTATGAATCAAAGTCCGAAATACCCCTTGCTCAACAATTAATGGAGTCTCGACAAAACGACAAATATGCCCTATACACTACCGTGGGTCCGCATAAGGACGATTTGGAAATGGCCATTGGCAATTTGAGCATAAAGAAATTCGGCTCCCAAGGACAGCAGAAGACCTTTGTGCTGGCACTTAAGTTGGCCCAGTTTGAATATATCTACCAGCGTTGTGGTCAGAAACCTATCTTGTTGCTGGATGACATCTTCGACAAGCTGGACATGCTGCGGGTAAAACAATTGGTGCATCTTGTTGGTACCGACCGTTTCGGACAGGTCTTTCTAACCGATACGCAGCCAGGGCGGGTGGAGAATATCTTTGCTGAGATACCCCAGGTGGATCATAAGATCTTTGAGGTGACTGCGGGCATGCTGACTTTGATGGAAAATGTGGAGGTGGACCATGTATAGCAACGAACATACCCTGCAGGACTTGCTGAAAAAAGCTTACCATCGGTTGGACATGGACGACACGGCCAACGAGATGGAGGTAAAATATGCCTATAGTAAGGTTGTTGGCGATTTTATCAACAGGCTGACCTATGCTGCCTCATTCCGCAAAGGCACGCTCACCCTCTCAATCGCATCGGCGGCATTGAAACAAGAACTTTTTTACAAACGCACATCCTTGGCTGAGAGGATTAATGAGGCCATAGGCAGGAATGTGGTTAAAAAAATTATATTTGTATGAAACAACTTCTCAAGGCACTCAATATGATACGTCTGTGCGACCAGAAATCGTTCTGGTTGCGCATCTTCTATGTCGTCGTGCAGAGTGTATTGCCCCTCTTGAGTCTTTATATCCTTAAATTCATGGTCGACTCTGTCACCGATGCCAAAGTGCAAACGGTGTTGGGCTATCAATTAGACGCTTATGTCCTGTTAGGCATCTTCTGTTTCCTTTTCTTGCTCAACAGGGTGGTGAACCTGCTTAGCGGCGTGAACACCGATATCATGTCGCAACGGCTGATTGACTATTTGAGCGACCGCATGCAGAAACAATCTGCCCGCTTGGACATGTCCTATTTTGATAATCCAGAATACCACGACACTTACCATAGGGCACAGCAGGAGGCTTCTTTTCGACCCTTGCAGGTTCTGAATGGGTTTATGAGTCTTTTTGGGGCACTTATTACCATTTCCGGTATCGTCATCATGTTGGTGAGTGCTTCCCCATGGATTATCGTGGTGATGGTGGTGGCTGTGGTCCCCTCGTTTATTGTGCGCATCGTCAAGTCTCGCCAGATTTATGCCTTCCGCCGAGAGAACACACAAAACTATCGCAGAACCATGTACTATACTACTCTCCTGGGAGGCAGAGACTATGCCAAGGAGATGCGTACTTTTGGGTTGGCTCCTTTTTTTAGAGACCGTTTTGTGAAGATTCGGCATGAGCTGGTGCATGTCCTGGTGCGTATTTCAAGAAGGATAGCGGTGTACGATTCCATCTGTGCAATTGTTGAAACGGCTGCTTTGTTCTTTGTCACTCTTTTCCTTATCATAAGTGCCACCAGCGGTGCCATTACGGTGGGTGCTTTCGTGATGTTGTTCGAGGCCTTCCGTCGCGGCCAGGCGGCTTTGACCAGCTTGGTTTCTGCCATTTCAGGGCTATACGATAACAGACTTTTCGTGGGTAACTTATTTGAGTTCTTGGATTTGGAACCCACCATCGTTTCGCCCAAAGATGCCAAGCCGTTTCCTGAAAAAGTGGAGACCGTTGAATTCCGCGACATCACCTTCCGCTATCCCAAGATGGAACGTGACGTGCTGAGCCATTTTAACCTGGTGGCAAAGGCTGGCGAAGTGACTCAGATTGAGGGTGAGAACGGCTTTGGCAAGACCACGGTTTTGAAACTGCTTTTGCGCCTGTACGACACCGACCAGGGGGCTGTGTTGATAAATGGAGTGAATGTGAAAGAGTATGACTTGCAGGGCCTTCGTCATGGCATAGGGGCCATCTTTCAGGATTATGTGCGTTTTTATTGTACAGCCGAGGAAAACATCGCCTTTGGCGACGTGGAGAAACATGACCCCGAGCGGGTGCGTTATGTGGCGGAACTGGCTGGGGCCGACAAGATTATTGCCAAACTGCCCAAGGGCTATGACACTCCGTTGGGCAGGATGTTTGATGGCGGAGAGGAATTGAGCATGGGCCAATGGCAGCGCATTGCCTTGGCAAGACAGCTGTACAGCGATGCTCCTGTGCTCATTTTCGACGAGCCTACCGCCTGGATGGACGTGCCGTCGCGTGACAAGTTTTACAAGACTTTGGAGATGATGAAAAATAATAATAAAGTAATCATATTAATTAAACATATATAAGGTGAGTTATAAAAATATAAAATTGCAAAATTATTTGTACCCTTTCAGGGCAATTTTTAGAGGTCGCCATTAAACTAAAACTATCAACTTTAAACTAAAAACTTTAAACTAAAAACTATCATGCAGATTACACTCGAACAAGTTAGTCCCAAAGAATATGAGGGCAATGTGGTGTTTCTTTATGGCAATGAGGTTGCCGACCGCAATTTGCCGCTAACCAAAAAAGAGATAGAGTATCTCAAAGAGCGTCGCAGCGCAGATGCCTATTCTATCGTGGCTTTCGATAGGATGCCCTACCACTTGTTTGTGGTCAATTTCGATGCCTATACTCCCGCTAATGAGAATTTGGAAAAAATTCGTCGTAGCGCCGATAAAGTGGTGGCGATGTTGAAAGAGGTGAAACAGGACTCTGTGGGCATAACAGGTGAAGGCACTATCCCCGAAGAGGTGGTGGCATTTCTGGAAGGTATGATGCTTGCCGACTACAGTTTCGACCGTTATAAAAGCAAAACACCCGCCCATGTGGAGCATGTGGTTGTGGATCCTGTTTACCTGAAACAAGAGGAACTGGACCGTAGCCTCCGCCTCTGGAACCGTATCTATTGGTGTCGCGAGTGGGTCAACCTGCCCGTTGCCGACTTGAATGCCGCTGGGTTCGCCTCAGAGCTGGAGGATATCGCCAAGGATTTGCAGGTGAAATGCACAGTTTTTGATAAGAAGAAGATAGAGTCCCTGCGTATGGGCGGTTTGCTGGGCGTGAACAAAGGCAGCGTGGACGAGCCCCGCTTTGTGGTGTTGGAGTATCATCCTGCCGATGCTATTAACGTAAAGCCTGTTGCCTTGGTGGGTAAGGGCGTGATGTACGATACAGGCGGATTGAATATCAAGCCTGATGATTACATGCGGGAAATGAAGTCCGACATGGCTGGTGCCGCCACCATGGCTTCTGTCCTCTTTGCTGCTGCCGACAACCACCTGCCGGTTCATTTGGTTGCCTTGCTGCCGATGACCGACAACCGTCCCGGCTTCAACGCTTATGCTGCCGATGATGTGCTCACCATGTATGACGGTACTACCGTTGAAGTGGTCAACACCGATGCCGAAGGACGATTGATTTTGGCTGATGCCATTGCCTATGCTGTTGCCAACTATTCGCCTGAATTGGTGATTGATGCCGCCACCCTGACAGGGGCTGCCGTGAGGGCAGTCGGCACCTATGGCATCGTTGCCATGCAACAAAAGGCCGAAAATCCCTTCAATCTGCTTAAAATCATGGGCAACCAGGTTTATGAACGTATCGCCGAGCTGCCTTTCTGGAATGAGTATGACGAACTTATCAAGTCGGATGTGGCAGACATAAAGAATTGCGGTATAGCACAAGCTGGTGCCATCACGGCTGGCAAGTTCTTGGCACATTTTGCCAAAACAACCCCCTACATCCATCTGGATATTGCCGGCGTGGCCTTCTTCTCAAAGAAGCAGGAATACTATGCAAGTGGCGCGTCGGGTTATGGCATCCGACTGCTCTACTCCTTCCTTCAGACCTACGAAGTGACCCAAAACAAATAGACAAATAATCACCGCCGAACAATATGATTCGGCCATCAACATATAAAATAGAATAATGGAAGAAAAAAAGAACAACAGCCGCATCCGCCTCGGCATCACCCAGGGCGATATTAACGGTATCAGTTATGAGGTTATACTGAAAACCTTTAGCGATAGCAGAATGTTTGATATCTGCACCCCCATCCTTTATGGTTCTACCAAGGTGGCTTCCTATCACAAAAAGCTGCTTCAATTGCATCAGGATATCGCTTTCAACGCTATCCATGATGCCCAAGAGGCAGGCGACAAACGTTTTAATGTGATTAACCTGACCAATGATGAGATTAAGATTGATGTTGGCAAATTGACCGAGGTGGCCGGTGCCCAATCACGACTGTCGTTGAACCGAGCTTGCGAGGACCTGAAGAAGGGCGACATCGATGTCTTGGTTACCGCTCCAATTAGTAAGAAAAACATCCAGTCACCCGAGTTTGACTTTCCCGGACACACCGAGTATCTCTCTCATCAGTTTGGATGCAGCAGTTTGATGATTATGGTATGCGACCGCATCCGTATAGGTATTGTAACGAACCATTTGGCCTTGAAGGATGTGCCTAACGCTATCACCCACAACCTCCTCTATGACAAAATCATGCTGATGAACGAGTCGCTCAAACGCGACTTTGGTGTGCCAATGCCCAAAATTGCCGTGCTGGCTTTGGATCCGCATGCGGGTGACAATGGCGTGATTGGCACGCTGGACATGACGGTTGTGAAACCTGTGATTGAGCAGGTGCAGAATAAGGGCGTTCTTGCCTATGGCCCCTATCCTTCGGATGGCTTCTTCGGCAATGGCGACTTCAATAAATTTGATGGTGTGTTGGCACTCTACCACGACCAAGGGCTCATTCCGTTTAAGCTGATGTCCTTTACCGAGGGGGTCAACTTCACGGCCGGCCTGCCCTATGTACGTACCTCGCCCGCTCATGGCACCGCCTTCGACATCGCCGGTAGAGACAAGGCAAGCGAACAGTCGTTCCGCCGCGCCGTCTATTTGGCTTGCGATATCCAGCGCAACCGTAAAGAATACGACGAACTCACCTCCGACCCATTAGAATAATGAAAAAGTTAGTTCTGCTTGACGGCATGGCAATGGTTTACCGTGCCTACTATGCGCTCAATGGCTCCAGTAGGATGAATTCCAAGGGCATGAATACTTCGGCTGTCTTGGGGTTCACCACTACTATGTATGACCTCATGAAAAAGTTGAGGCCCACCCACATGGCGGTAGCTTTTGACCTTCAGAAACCCACTTTCAGACATGAAATGTATGCCGAGTACAAAGCCAATCGTGAGGCTATGCCCGAAGCCATACAGGTGGGTCTTCCTTATGTCAAGCAGATTATCGAAGCGTTCAATATCCCCATCCTGACGTGTGAGGGCTATGAGGCTGACGATGTGATTGGAACCGCCTCGGCATGGGCCGAGAGGCAGGGCTTCGACGAAGTCTTGATGGTCACTCCCGACAAAGATTTCGGCCAACTGGTGACAGAGCATGTGCACATGTATCGTTTTGGTCGCATGGGTAAGCCCGACCAGATTATGGGCATCGATGAAATCAAAGAAAAATTCAATGTCTGCCGTTGCGAACAGGTAAAAGACTTGCTGGGACTGTGGGGCGATGCTTCCGACAACATCCCCGGTATTCCGGGTGTGGGCGAGAAGACCGCAAAGAAACTAATCGACCAGTTTGGCTCTATCGAGGCCATGGTGGAGCATTGCGACGAGATTAAGAACGACAAGATCCGCAATCTTGTGCAAACGCATGCCGAGCAGGCGCTCTTTAGCAAACAGTTGGCCACCATTGCGTTGGATGCCCCTGTGCCACTTGATGAGGAGGCGTTGCGTTTGAAGAAACCCAATTACGAAGCCGTTCAGAAATTATTCACCGAGCTGGAGTTCCGTAATTTGGCCAAACGGTTATACACCGATTTGTCTATTTCTGACCCTGCCGAGGCACAACGCTTTGCTGCTGCCAAGCCTGTGATAGCCAAACCCGCTCCCGCAAAAGCCAAACCTGCTGGCGAGGGGGCAGCACCCGAACCCACCTTATTCGATCAGCCTTCTCTGTTTGATGCTCCTGCTGTCGACGACAAGCGGGCTGTTGAAATCAATAGGTTGACCACGTTTCCTGAAGATGGCGATGTGGCCATTTTTGTTTCAGGAGCCACTTTGGTGCTGGCTTTTAGTGCCGACGAGGTATACTCATCCTTGGTGGGTGACATAGACGTGAAGCGGTTGAAGACCCTCTTGGAGAAAGATAATTCGTTGAAGTTATGCTATGACTTGAAGGCCTTGAAATACATGCTTCGCGAATTGGATATTGATTTGGCAGGAGAAGTCTTCGATATACAGCTGGCACACTATCTGATTGATGCCGAGGCCCGCCATACACTCGACAGCATCGCTTTGGGCACCCTGGGTTATGAGCCTGCCGATGCCGTTCAGTCGGCCGCTGCCATGTGGCAAATATATCCGCTTTTGGCGGCCCAGATGACAGATGCGGGACTCAACCACCTCTACGCTGATGTCGAATTGCCCTTGGTTGATGTGCTTATCAGCATGGAAGAAGAGGGAGTGCGCATCGATGTGGATGCATTGAAGGAGTACTCTAATAGGTTATCTGCTGAGCGAGATGGGCTGGAAAAAGAAATCTATGAGTTGGCTGGCGCTGTCTTCAACATCTCTTCTCCCAAGCAGTTGGGCGAAATACTTTATGAAAAGTTGATGGTAACCGACAAGCCTCCCAGAACTGCCACGAAACAATATTCCACCGCCGAGGATGTGTTGGTGAAACTAAAAGATAAGCATCCTATCATCGAGAAAATATTGGAGTACCGTTCTCTTAACAAACTGATAGGTACCTATCTGGATAGTTTCCCCAAATTAATCAATCCGTCTACCCACAGGTTGCATACGGTCTATAACCAAACGGTCACAGCTACCGGAAGACTCTCCAGCAGCAATCCCAATCTCCAGAATATTCCTATCCGCACGGAGCGAGGTCGCGAAATAAGAAAAGCGTTCGTGGCTCGTAATGACGACTATGTACTTCTGGCAGCAGATTATTCTCAAATTGAGTTGCGCATCATAGCTTCGTTGGCTAATGACCGTCACATGATTGAGGCTTTTGCCAACCATTATGACATCCATGCCGCCACGGCAGCCAAGATTTACAAGATTCCCATCGAGGAGGTCTCCAAGGATCTGCGCAGAAATGCCAAGTCTGTGAATTTTGGTATCGTGTACGGCATTAGTGCCTTTGGCCTTAGTGAGCAGTTGGGCATAGCCCGCAAAGAGGCGGCAGCTCTGATTGATGAGTATTTCACGCAATATCCTGATATCAAGAAATACATCGATACGAATATTGCCTTTGCCCATGAACACGGTTATGCTCAAACACTTCTGGGTAGGCGACGTTATCTGGCCGACATCAACTCCCGCAACGCCTCGGCTCGCAATTTTGCCGAACGCAATGCTGTCAATATGCCCATTCAGGGCACCTCGGCCGACATGATAAAGATTGCTATGATACGCATCTACCGACAGTTCCAAGAGCTTGGTTTGAAATCGAAGATGATATTGCAAGTACACGACGAGTTGGTTTTCGATTGTTATAAACCAGAAGAGGAACAGGTGCGCGAAATAGTGAAAGAGGCGATGATAAACGCCTTGCCTTTGTCAATACCCATCGAAGTGGGCATCGACGTGGGACACGACTGGCTTGCCGCACACTAATGAGTAATGATAATAATATATTGAATCAATAATAAATAATATATACCATGAAAAAGATTGTAATTCTCTTTTCCTTTGTCCTGATGGGTTTGGCCATTGGCGTTCATGCCCAGAAGGACGACAGCAAGGCTGATTTTTCTGCCGTCTGTTCTACAGGCCAGGTGCTCTACTATAAAATTGTAGACTTTGGCGAGGTGAATGTTTGGTACCAAGAAGAGTATCCCGAACTGTTAGGCGGATTTGTCAAAATACCCCGTACTGTGCGCTATAACGATGAAAACTATGTGGTGACCGGCATTGGCGATGGCTGTTTTTCCAATTGCATCAGGGTGCAGGGTATGGAATTGCCCACCACCATGTTCTACATTGGCAATGCTGCCTTTGCTCATTGCACCGACCTGCGGTTTGTTGAAATGCCGAAGACCCTCACCTCCATTGGCGACCGTGCTTTCGAGGACTGCTCCTCCCTGATTGATGTGGTGATGCCCAATGCAGTTTGGCAGGTGGGTGCCTATGCTTTCAAGGACTGTGTGAACATTCGCCATTTTGTCATTTCCCACGGTTTGACCGAGATTCCTGAAGGCTGTTTTGAAAACTGTGCTTCGGTTACCGACTACTTGATACCGGCCAACATCACCACTTTTGGCTGTGGCGCTTTTGCTGGCTATGCCAAGTTGAAATCGGTTATTTTCTTAGGTACCGTTCCTCCCATGCCCGCCTGTGCTGAAGAACCGGCTTTCGGCAGGGAGATTCCTATCACAGTAACAAAGCAGGCTTTTGATGCCTTCAAGGCCTCTTATATCTGGGGTCAGTATTCTATCAAGTCGATGTAGTCGACTTCTCTCAAAAAAGGCTGCCTCATCTGTGTGGGCAGCCTTTTTTTGATAGATGGTATACTCCTATCGTAAAAAAATGCCGCTGTGTCAACACAACGGCATTTATTATACTAATATAGGTAATTAGATGGCCATGTCCTGCAGGAATTTCACGCTGGCATGGATGTGTTTGTACATAATCTGGTCGATGTCCACAAAGTTGACAACCTTGCGGTATTCGGCAACGAGGTTCTCGATGAAGGGACTGCTCTTGAGCGGACGACGGAACTCGAGGGCCTGGGCGGCATCAAACAGCTCGATGGCCATGACGCGCTCGGTGTTCTCCATCACGCGATAGCATTTGGTGGCAGCGTTACCACCCATGCTGACGAGGTCCTCCTGGTTCTGGCTGCTGGGGATGCTGTCAACGCTGCAAGGGGTGCAGAGCTGTTTGCTCTGGCTCACGATGGATGCAGCAGCATATTGGGGAATCATGAAACCGCTGTTCAACCCGGGTTTGGCCACGAGGAAACTGGGCAAACCACGTTTGGCGTCGATGAGCTGGTAGGTGCGACGCTCGCTGATGCTGCCAAGTTCGGCAACAGCAATGGCAAGGAAGTCAAGAACCATAGCCATGGGCTCGCCATGGAAGTGACCACCACTAATGACCATGTCTTCGTCGGGAAGGACGATGGGGTTGTCGGTCGTGGAGTTGATTTCGGTCTCAATCACAGAAGCAACATAGGCGATGGTGTCCTTGGCAGCGCCATGCACCTGAGGAGCACAACGGAAACTGTAGGGGTCCTGAACGTGCTCTTTGTGCTGCTTGATAATCTCGCTGCCTTCAGTATACTTGCGCACGGCGGCGGCAGTCTCCAACTGGCCTTTGTGAGGACGCACCATGTGGAGGCTCTCGTAGAAAGGCTCGATGCGACCGTCAAAAGCATCCAGGCTGAGGGCCAGAAGCATGTCGGCCTGCTTGCTCAGACGCTGGGCCTTGATGATGCACCAGGTGGCATAGCTGCTCATGAACTGAGTGCCGTTGAGAAGGGCAAGACCCTCCTTGCTCTGGAGCTCGATGGGCTGCCAGCCAAGTTCGGCATACACCTCTTTCACATCGCAACGACGGCCTTTGTAATACACGTCGCCCATGCCTAAGATGGCGGGGAGCATCAGGTTGGCCAGGGGGCAGAGGTCGCCGCTGGCACCCAGGCTACCTTGCTGGTAAACGATGGGCAGCACGTCGTTGTTGTAGCAGTCGATAAGACGCTGCACGGTCTGCAGCTGGGCACCGCTGTAGCCAAAGCAGAAGTTCTGAGCTTTGAGAAGGAGCATCAGCTTGACGACATCCTGGGGAACTTCGTCACCCACACCGCAGGCGTGGCTCATCACCAGGTTCTTCTGGAGCTGGCTGAGCTGTTCCTTACTGATGGAGATGTTGCAGAGCGAGCCAAAACCGGTGGTGACACCATAGATGGGCTCCTTCTGCGTCTCCATTTTTTTGTTCAAATAATCGCGGCATTTCTGGATGCGGTGTTTGGCCTCTTCGCTCAGGGCGATGGTCATTTTATTGTCAACGATTTCCTTTACCTTGGCAATCGTCAGTCTCTCTTCGGGATTGATATAATGAATCATGTCTTAAGTATTACAAGATTACTGATAATAATTATTTTTCAAGATTGGCTTTGGCTTTCTGGGCAATGTCGTCGTCCACCAAAATGCGGCCGCAGTACTCGCACACGATTACCTTCTTGTGCATCTTGATTTCGCTCTGGCGCTGAGGAGGAATTTTGCTGAAGCAACCGCCACAGGCGTCGCGCTCAATGGTCACGACGGCCAGGCCGTTGCGTGCCTGATTGCGGATGCGTTTGTAGCCAGTCAGATAGTAATCGTCTATATACTGTTCCATCTCCTTGGATTTCTCAAGCAGACGAACCTCGTCCTTCTTGGTCTCCTCGATGATGCCGTCCAGCTCCTCTTTCTTGGAGTCCAATTCCTTTTGGCGGCCATCAATAAGCAGTTGGGCTGCCTCGATATGCTGCTCAAGCTCTTTAATCTTGTTGTTGGCATCGCGATTTCTGCGTTCGCAGAGCTGAATTTCCAGTTCCTGGAATTCTATCTCTTTGTTGATAGCCTCAAACTCGCGGTTGTTGCGAACATTGTCCTGCTGTTTTTGATATTTGGCCATCATGGCCTTGTGGTCCGTGATTTCGCTGTTGCGCTTAGCAATATTGTCATTCTGTTCGGCAATGCTGGACTTAAAATTTTCAATACGGGTCTGCAGACCTGCCAACTCGTCTTCGAGGTCCTGAATGGCCTGGGGCAGTTCACCACGGATGATTTTGATTTTGTCGATTTCCGAATCAACAAGCTGTAAGGTGTATAATGCAACCAAACGACGCTCGATGGCTTCGTCTACTTCTAACATGGGGTGGATTGCCTCAATAGGCTGTTCTGCAACTTCGGGTGTAGTGACTTTCTTCGGCATTTTAAAGATGTGTATTTTTTATATATTATTCTATTGTTCAATTACATATAGTTCACAAAGCTTCTGCCTCGCTCACTTATAAAGCATGCAAAATTACTAAATTTTTTTGATATAATAGAATAAATTAATTGTTTCGTGAATTGTTCACTCTCAAAATGTCCTATGTCCACCAGCGTGATGCGCCCTTCGGCACGCTGAAAGTCGTGATATTTCATGTCTCCGGTCAGATAGATGTCGGCTCCTTTTGTCACGGCATCTTCAATGAGGAAATTGCCCGCGCCACCACAAAAGGCTACGCGGCTGACCACGGGCTTGGCCATGTCGCTTACGCGCAGCATGGGCAAACCCAGCGACAGCTTCACCTGCTCCAGAAAGGCCGTCGTGGGCATAGGGTAGGGGAGGTCGCCTATCATGCCGGCCCCTACCTCTGGCGAGGGCTGTCCTTTTAGCTGACGGAGGATGTGACACGCTGTCAGTCCCAGCACCTCGGCAAGGATGCCGTTCACGCCGTCTTTCAGGTTGTCGAGGTTGGTGTGCGCGGCATAAACGGCCAGGTCGTTCTTGATGAGCCTCATAATCAGCCTGCCTGTGGCGTTGCCGGGCGTGATGCGTTTCACGCCGCCAAAGATAAACGGATGGTGGGTGACAATCAGGTTGATATCTTTTTCAATCGCCTCCTCCACCACCGCCTCGGTGAGGTCCAGGGCCACAAGGGCTCCTGTGCATTCCAGGGTGGGGTCTCCTAAGAGAAAACCAGCGTTGTCATAATCTTCTTGCAATTCGGGGTGCATCTGGCTGTCCAGATACTCGGTGATATCGGCTATCAGCATATACTATTTGTTTGCGTTTTGCTGATTGTAACGCGCAGAATGGATTTTTATTTCGTGTCTGCCAATTTGTCACCTTGTCATGACTCTCTGTGTCCTACTTTCGTTTTGGCACGGTTTATGTTTACCTCTATGCTCGTTACGTCAAATGTGAAATAAGTAAGGACGTAAAAAGTAAAGAATAAACAATTAAAAAAAGTATAAGTTATGAACATTAAACCTTTAGCAGACCGCGTTCTGATTATGCCCGCCGAGGCTGAGCAAAAAACTGCAGCTGGAATCATTATCCCCGACACCGCAAAAGAAAAACCCATGAGAGGCAAAGTGCTTGCTGTTGGCAAGGGTACCAAGGACCACGAGATGACCGTGAAGGTTGGCGACGAAGTGCTCTATGGCAAATATAGTGGCACCGAGGTCGAAATCGACGGCACCAAGTATATGATTATGAAAGAAGGCGACATCTACGCTATCATCTAATCAATCTAAAAAACATTTATCAAGGTTCGCTTAAACCAATTTTTAATTACAACAACTTCAAAAACAGAATTCAACTATGGCAAAAGAAATAGTTTTCAATAACGACGCTCGCGAACAGCTTCGCAAAGGTGTTGATGCATTGGCTAATGCAGTTAAGGTAACCCTCGGTCCTAAAGGCCGTAATGTTGTTATCGACAAGAAGTTTGGTGCTCCCCAGGTGACCAAGGACGGTGTCACCGTCGCCAAGGAAATCGAACTTGAGGACGGCATCGAGAATATGGGTGCCCAGATGGTTAAAGAGGTCGCCTCTAAGACCAACGACCAGGCTGGTGATGGTACCACCACCGCTACCGTTCTGGCTCAGGCCATCGTCAACACGGGCCTCAAGAACGTAACCGCTGGCGCCAACCCCATGGACCTGAAACGTGGCATCGACAAGGCCGTTGCCGTTATCGTCGATGACATCAAGGCCAACGCGCAAGAGGTGGGCGGCGACATCGAGAAGATTCGCCAGGTTGCAACCATCAGCGCCAACAACGACAACCAGATTGGCGACATCATCGCCGAGGCCATGGAGAAAGTCTCCAAGGACGGCGTCATCACCATCGAAGAGGCCAAGGGCATCGAAACCAGCGTCAAGGTCGTCGAGGGTATGCAGTTCGACCGCGGCTACATCAGCCCCTATTTCGTCACCGATACCGACAAGATGGAGTGCACCTACGACAACCCTCTCATCATGATCTATGACAAGAAAATCAGCTCCCTCCAGTCCCTCCTCCCCATCCTCGAACCCGTTGCCAAACAGGGTCGTCCTCTCCTCATCATTGCCGAAGATGTCGAAACCGAGGCTATGGCCACTCTCGTTGTCAACCGTCTCCGCGGTGGCTTGAAAGTCGTTGCTGTGAAGGCTCCTGGCTTTGGCGACCGTCGTAAGGAAATGCTCGAAGACATCGCCATCCTCACCGGTGGCACCGTCATCAGCGAAGAGAAAGGCTACAAACTCGAGGATGCTACCATCGACATGCTGGGCACCTGCGATAAGATTACCATCGACAAGGACAACACCACCATCGTCAACGGAGCTGGCAACTCCGAGATGATCAAGGCCCGTGTCAACCAGATCAAGGCTCAGATCGAGAAGACCACCAGCGACTACGACCGCGAGAAACTGCAGGAGCGTCTTGCCAAATTGGCAGGTGGCGTGGCAGTCATCTATGTTGGCGCAGCCAGCGAGGTCGAGATGAAGGAGAAGAAAGACCGCTTCGACGACGCTCTGCATGCCACTCGTGCAGCTGTCGAAGAGGGTATTATCCCCGGCGGTGGCACCGCACTCATCCGTGCTGCCGAGAAGCTGAAGAAAGTCAAACCCGCCAACGAGGACGAGAAACTCGGTGTCGAAATCATCCGTCGTGCCATTGAGGAACCCCTCCGCATGATTGTTGAGAATGCAGGTCTGGAAGGCTCCGTCGTTGTCAACGAGGTCAAGAACGGCAAGGGCGACTATGGCTACAATGCCCGCACCGAGACCTACGAGAACCTCTACAAGAGCGGCGTCATCGATCCCGCCAAGGTCACCCGTGTGGCTCTGCAGAACGCTGCCAGCATCGCCGGCATGCTCCTGACCACCGAGTGCGTCATGTGCGACATCAAGGAACCTGCTCCCGCCATGCCCGCCGCCAACCCCGGCATGGGCGGCATGGGTGGCATGTACTAAACCGCGAAGCATAGAACCCCGGCCCCATAGCCGAGGTTCAACCGCATGCTCACCGAGAGCAATAAACCAATTAAGGGCGACTCACCGAGCCGCCCTTTTTTTATCCCCAATCGTTCATCAGAACAAAACGACGTCTCAATAAAAAAGAATAACCCATAACCTCAATAACCAATAACCCATAACCAATAAACATTAACCACCTGTTGCGGCAGATTTGCAATCTGACGCAAAATACTATAAGGATTTTCAATCCGTAAAGCAATAACTCTCAGAAATAAAAGTCCGCGCCAGCCATTAATGGTTAATTCATGATCAATTAATGATAATTCGTGTTTAAAAAAACCAAGCTTTAGCTTGCATTTTCGTGTTTTTCGTTTCTTTCGATGTTCAATAAAAACAATTCGTGTTTAAAAAAAACAAGCATTAGCTTGCCAAATCCTTGTAATACATGTGATACGTAGCACAATAAAGTTGAGAGTTTAGAGTATTTTTTATTTGTCAAGAATTAGAGAATTGGAGAATTTGTAAATTCCATATTTTGAATTTGATAAGAATTAAAGGCTTTTATTGCAAGCAATAAATAGAAGTTGCCTATACAACTTTCACCGCGCAAAAATAATTTACTCCTAATTTACTCGTTAATTTACTCCGTATTTACCGAATTCGCCTTTAGGCGCAAAACATCATGCTGCTAAAGCAGAAGAAAGTAAATTACCATAAATGCGGAGTAAATTTCAAGATTTGAGGTCTCGCAGAAAACGCAGATTTTACTATCAACTCTAAACTATAAACTCTAAACTTTCAATAACCAATAACCCATAACCAATAAACATTAACCTCCGCAGCGACGGATATTGATTATCGGTGTTCATAACAACGTATATTCCACCCCACCGAGAAAACAGGCATTATCAGATAATATTCACCGTCTGTATAATACTTCAAACCGCAACCAAAGTCTAGGTCTTTGTAACTGGCACCAGCCACCAAAGAAACCCCGGGTAAAACAAAGTTTGTTAGACTAATTCTCAAGTCAAACAT
>JAEEHQ010000100.1 GCA_016280915.1 Bacteroidales bacterium | reverse complement strand
GACCGCCGACATCTGCGATAACGCCACCGTTACATGGACCGGCCACAACACATTGCCCATCAGCTACACGGCTGGAACCTACACCTTGTGGGACAGCATGCAGACCTCATATGGTTGCGACAGTGTCTTCATGCTCGCCCTTACGGTACGGCCCACCAGCAGCAGCGTTGTGAACGCCACCGCTTGCGACACCTATACTTGGCATGGCAGCACCTACACGGCCTCCACCCATACGCCTACCTTTACTGCCACCAACTCCGTGGGTTGCGACAGCACTGTCACTTTGCATTTGACCATCAACAACAGCAGCACAGCTATCGAAAACCTGACTGCCTGCGACACCTATACATGGCATGGCACCGCCTACACGGCATCCACCAATACGCCTACCTACTCGACGACGAATGCCGTGGGTTGCGACAGCACCGTCACTCTGCATCTGACCATCAACAACAGCACTGCAGGTACGGAGACCCTCACCGCTTGCGACACCTATACGTGGCATGGTAGCACCTACACGGCCTCGACCAACACGCCTACCCACACCTTGTTGAATGCAGCTGGCTGTGACAGCACCGTCACACTGCACCTGACCATCAACAATAGCTCGACAAGCACTGTAACGGCTACCGCCTGCGACACCTACACCTGGCACGGCACCGCCTACACGGCATCCACCAATACGCCTACCTACTCAACAACCAATGCCGTGGGATGCGACAGCACTGTCACCCTGCATCTGACCATCAACAACAGCACTGCAAGCATCGTGACAGCCTCAGCCTGCGACAGTTACACTTGGCACGGCAACACCTATTCTAACTCCTCTATCGATTCTATCACCACTACCAATGCCGCTGGATGCGACAGTACCGTCACACTGCACCTGACAGTCAATTACAGCAACTCCGGCATCGAGGTAGCGAACGCTTGTAACAGCTTCACTTGGCACGGCACCACCTATACCGCCTCGACCAACACGCCCACCTACACTTCGTTGAACGCTGCCGGTTGCGACAGTGTCACCACCCTCCATCTGACCATCAGCCAAAGTCTTGCAACCGTTGAGACCATCACCGCCTGCGACAGCTATACTTGGCACGGAACCACCTACACCACTTCCACCAACACACCCACCTACTCCACCACCGCCACCGGAGGATGCGACAGCACGGTAACCTTGCATCTTACTATCAATAATAGTACTACCGCCACGGAGACCGCCACTGCCTGCGACAGCTATACTTGGCACGGCACTGCCTACACCGCCTCAACGACCACGCCCACCTACACTTCATTAAACGCTGCCGGCTGCGACAGCATCGTCACCCTGCACCTGACCATCAACAACAGCACTACCGCTACTGAGACCATCGCCACATGCGACTCCTACACCTGGCACGGCACTGCCTACACGGCTTCGACCAACACGCCCACCTACACTTCGTTGAATGCAGCTGGCTGCGACAGCACCGTCACCCTGCACCTGACCATCCATTATAGCAACAGTGCGACGGAGACACTGACGGCCTGCGATTCTTACACCTGGCACGGCACTGCCTACACCACTTCGACCAATACGCCTACCTTCACTACATTGAACGCTGCCGGATGCGACAGTACGGTGACCCTGCATCTTACCATCAATAGCAGCTCCACAAGTTCTGAGTCAGCAACGGCTTGCGACAGCTACTCCTGGCATGGCACCGACTACACCGCCTCGACCAACACTGCCACCTATACCACCACCAATGCAGTGGGCTGCGACAGCACGGTCACTCTGCAGCTGACCATCAACTACAGCACTACGAGCACCGAAAGCGTTACCGCCTGCGATAGCTACATCTGGAACGGCACTACCTATACTAACTCCTCTATCGATTCTATAACATCTACCAACTCCGTTGGATGCGACAGCACTACTATCCTCCACCTCACCCTCAACTACAGCACTTCCGCTATCGAGCTGCTGGCTGCCTGCGACAGCCTTGAGTGGCACGGCACTACCTACACCGAGAGTACCAACACGCCCTCCTTTAGCACCACCAATGCCAATGGTTGCGACAGCACCGTCACCCTGCACCTGACCATCAACTACAGTAGCCGCACCACCATCTTCGACACCGCCACCAACAGCTACGAGTGGAACGGTGAGACTTACACCGAGAGTGGCGAGTATGTCTACGAAGGTCTGACCGAAGCAGGCTGCGACAGTATTGTCGTTCTGCAGCTCACCATCAACCAGGTGGGCATTGCCGACGTGGCCGACCTCGACGGCATCACCATCTATCCCAACCCCACCACCGGCAAACTCACCATCGGAGCCGAAGGGGTGCTGAAAGTGGAAGTATATGACCATTCCGGTCGTCTGGTGGCCACCTTCACCAACACCAACCAACTCGATATCTCACAACTGCCCACAGGTACCTATGCCCTGCGCATCAGCCTGCAGAAGGGCAACACCGTGCGCCGCGTCATCAAGCGGTAACGTACAGGGTTATAAAATGAAAAAGGGTGTCTCGCCCTCTAGGCGAGACACCTTTTTCTTCATAAGTTGTGGTTATTATATATTGTTATACGCCAATCATTTTTTTTCGTATATTTGACCTATATACCACCAATTTTGAGAGCATTGACTTCTCCGCTTTCGCGATGCTTAGCTATCAAAAGTTCAGAGGACTTTCTTCACTCCGACACACTGAGTTTATTTGCTCAATATACACCTCACAATAAATGCAAGGTTTCTTCGAGAGTTTGCTTTCGAGGCAATTTATAGAAGCCTCCATTAGTTCATCGGTTCCCCCGAGGGTGCCCCTCGGGGGGGCTATTCCTCCTGTTGCTTTCTACTGCTTGCGAACATTAGCCTCGAGTGCTTGGCGCACCAGACGTTTGATTTCGAGAGTGCGGGCTTGCAGTTGGTTTTGTTTCTCGGGATTATAAAGCTCAGCATACTGTATCTTGCCGAGGGCAATGTTAGGCTTGGCGATATTTCCTCTAACATCTACGGCAAGGCGCGCAGGAAGGGGACACTTAAGCAACTCGAGGTGGTAGTTGCAGTTACCTGATAGATTGTGGCTACCAGCAATGCATAGCTGGTAGTTATGGAGGTTGAGCAGGAAAGGAAGCACTGTGATTTCCTTACGGAAGACCTGAGCCTCTACACTGATGCTGTCGACACTGATGTTGTTGTCTTTCTCCCGCCAATTCTTGAACTGCAGGAGTTTGGCCATCTGCGCCACGGTGGCATTGTCAATGACCACCAAGTCGTTGCCGCTGATGGCAGCAGCACCCAAGAGGGTGGACATCTTAGGCTTGTAGTAGGCATCGAGGTTGCATTCGGCAGCCAAGTGGAAATTGGCTTTGCCCTCAAAGGCTGCAAGCATAGGCACCAATGTATCGATAGAAGGTATCATATCTAAGAGTTCCTCGATCTGGATATCCAAAAGGTGGAAGTCAAGCCCCACGAAAAGATTGTTGACACGAGGCGAGCGGTAAATGCCGGTGAGCTCCATGCGGGCTGCCTTGCAGGTGAAACCCACCTGCTCGAGAATGGCGGTGCCGTCGTTGAGTGTGACGGAGCCAGCCAAGTCGTTGAGGTCGTTGCCGAAAGCCACGCAGCGATGTATGTGGGTGTTGAGCTTAACCCGAACATCCTTGGGTACGATGAAGGGATTGGCCTCCTTAGGCACGTTGTCTTCCACGCGTTGCTTAGCCAGCGTGTCGGCTTCAGATCCCATGCCGCTGAGGATATTCATCAGTTGGTCGATGTCAGCATACGTAGAATTGAAATAGATATCGCCAGTGAGCATCTGGGTGTGGCTTATCCAATTCTCCAACCCGTAAACCTTGCCGCGCAAGTGATAGTCGGAAACACCCCAGAGGAGGTCGGCTCGGGCAATGTTGACCACCTCGGGCTTATAGTTGAACTCGAAGTCGGTGAGGCGCAATGGGTCACTCATGTTGGCCAAGGTGAGCACGCCGCGGTGGATGTCGATATCCAAATCGGGGTTCCACTGTTTGATGACATTGTCCTGTTTAGAATCGTTCTTGATGCTGCCTTTGAGCTTGAGTGTGTCGGAATAAACCAACATGGAATCCATCTTGGCATCCACACGACTGAACCGGATATTGAAGGCTGCTGCCAAAGGCTGACGCTTGTCAAGAATATTAGGCATGCCCACCTGAATATCGGGGTCTTCCACTTTGGCAGTCAACCCCTTGTTGGCCATCTCCACATCCAACATGCCACCCGTGATGTGGGCACCCAGCAGCTCGGAAACCTTTGTGCTGGTTTTCTTAGTGGGGAGACGCAGAGCAACGTCTAACTTGGGTGAGAGGGCATGTATGCTATCGTAAATAACATCCAACTGGGTGAATTTGAGCGTTCCGTTAGCGGTAATTTTCTTCAGGTCGAGTTTTTGGAGACTGGAGAGGCGACTTTTCACCTTCAAGTCGGCCTTGGATCTACCCTTGAGGGTGATGGGCATCGTGTCGGGCAAGAAAGCACGCAGGTCGGGTAAGTTGAGATTGCCCTTGATGTTGGCATCCACCAACATGTCTCCCAAAAGATCTTGAACAGTGCCTTGAACGTCTAAGTCGGTCTTTTGGAGCTTGGCAGAAAACTGGGTTATCTGCACATTAGAGGGACCTTTGAAAGCACTGTCGGTGGAGAGGTTGAGGTTGGCTGAGAGCTGCGCCTGGATGTTCTTGACAGGCATGGGCAGCATTTTGGGGGCTGCGAAAGAGCCTTTCTGCAGCGTCACCTCAGCATCTATCAGCGGCAGCCTCCCCTCTGCAACCACTCCCTTAGCACTGCCATGGATGGAGGCTTTGGCATCGACATCCATTCCCTTAAGGCTGCGAGTGATGAAAGGAGGCAAGATTGAGAGCAAATCGGCCACCTGCCACTGGTCGATAGCATAATGCACATCCACCTGCATCGGGGCATCTTCATGGGCCAATGCCACATCGCCCCAAAGAGACAAATCGTAGTCGGTCAGGCTAAGCCGCGACTTCTCACTCAAAGTGAAGGACATGTCATCTAAATTAGCATGGAAAGGGATGGAGAGGGCCAGCAGGTCTTTGCGAGACTGCTGCATGGCCTCTGTTGTGTAGTGAGTGCCACTCATGACGAAATCGCCCTTTGGCACAGAGAGCTTGATGTGACCGCCAATATTATCGGTGGTGCCAGCACCATCCAAACCAAGGGAGAGACGGCTAAGGTTAGCATAAATTTTCTCTGCACCGACGCTGTCGAGCAGGTCGACAAGCAGGCTATCGACATCCATGGAGAGGTCTGCATCCATTTGAGAGTCAACCAAGGAGCCTTTCAAATTGAGGTCGAGGTTACACACCTGCGCCAACATATTCTGCTGGAGGTTGCAGTACTGTGCGGCCAAGTTGTTGACGGAGAGTTTTTCTAATTGGATAGTTTCGGGCAATCCCGAAGAGGATTCCTCCTGCTTGGTGGTGTCTTCCTGAGTAGGTTTGAAGATACTCAGATTACTCCAACCGTCAGGGGCGGTATAAAGGTTCGCTTTGGCATCGTCGATGCGGAGCTGACGAACGATGATAGAGCGGTCTTTGAGAAAAGCCTTGAGGTCGATGCCCACGGTGAGACTGCCGATATGAGCCAGAGTGTCGTTGTGGACGGTCTTGGCTGCCAACACGTTGCTGTCAGGCAACTGATAAGGATTGATCAGCACCACATCCTCGATATCCAAACCCACATTGGGGTAGGTCTTGAAGAGGGTGAGGTCGACTTTAGCAAAATGATTCTCGCAGGTGATGTAGTCGCCTGCCATCTTGTTTACGATAGCTGTTAGGCGGGATGGCGTAAAAATCAGCCAGCAAGCCACTACGACAACAACAATCACCAACCCCAGCAAGGAGCCCAGGCTGATGAGCGCAATCTTCCAACCTTTTTTCATAACTACTTCTTAATGAATGTTCGGGTTTGACCGTAGAGGTCTCTCCACGTGAACGTGGAGTCGTTTTGGACGGTGATGGTGTAGTCGTAGTAGACATGCTGACCCATCTCACCATAGAAGTCCATTCGCAACTGGTTGTCTTTCACCTCCCAATTGAATTTGGTGCCTTCGCCTTCCTGCACATCCTCCGACTCATCCCAGGTCTCACCTTTATGTTCACTGTCGAAACGCCAGTATTCCTGCGTGTTGTCCATGGCATACCAAATACCTACCAGCTTGGCCTCATCGACGGTAATGGAGATGACCTCGGGCTTGCAGCCTGTCAGCAGCCAAGAGCCAACAAAAAAAAGCAGCAATAGTGGTAAAAAATGTTTTCTATTCATCGTCATCAACAACATAAACATCACGATAGGTGCGGCCAACGCCATCATAGTCGAGGCCGTAACCCACAATAAAATCATTGGGTATTTCCTTACCCACATAGTCAATCTTGAAATCCTCCTTGAAGTTGTCTGGCTTGTAGTAGAAGGTGCAGATGGCAATGCTGGCGGGCTCGAGTTTCTTCAATTCCTCAATCATATATTTCATCGAAAGACCACTATCGACAATGTCCTCAACAATAATCACATCGCGTCCTTTGCATTTCTCGGGGAAGCCCAAGATTTTCTTCACCTTTCCTGTACTGCTCATTCCATCGTAGGAGGAATAGCGCACAAAGGAGACCTCAGCGTCGAACTCGATATAGCGGGTGAGATCTGCCACAAAAAGGTAACTGCCCGTCAGCACAGGGCAGAGGATGGGTTTCTTATGCTTGTAGTCGTGAGAGATACGGTCAGCCACGGCCTTCACATACTTCTGAATCTCTGATTCAGGCATGTACAACTTAAAGAAGCGATCTTTAACCTGGATTTTTTCCATAGTGCGAATATATTTTATTCTATTTTAAATGTTTGCACCAATGCTGGGGTACTGCTACTGGTCTTCGCGTTCGGCACTATCCAACGCCAGACGGAAGCCGAAAAAGCTGTAGCCATAGTCGGGTAGGTACCAGCTGCGCTCATAGACGCTGCAGGCCCAAGTGGGACTGTTAAAACATCCTCCACGGAGGATGCGGTTCTCACCAATCTTTGGTCCTTGTGGACTGGTTTGGGGCTTGTCGGTGTAAGCCTCCATCCAATCGACACACCACTCCAATACATTGCCTCCCATGTCGTAGAGTCCCAGTTCGTTGGGTTTGAGTCTTCCCACAGGATGGCTATGCCCGCCGCTGTTCAAGGCACTCCAGCAGGTCTCCCATACCTGACTGCGCACACCTGGGTAGACCGTGCCATGACTACGGGTGCCCCCTCTGGCGGCAAACTCCCATTCGGCCTCTGTGGGCAGGCGAAACCGATAGCCTGTTATCTGGCTGAGGCGAGCAATGAAAATCTGCACTTCGTTCCATGATACCTGCTCAACGGGCAGGCTGTCATTCCCTATCCATTTGGAGGGATTTTCGCCCATCACAGCTTTCCATAGTCCTTGGGTAACCTCGTACTGGCCAATAAAATAACCATTAAGCGTCACCTTGTGGGTGGGCAGCTCATCGGAATAGGTGTTCTTTTCACCTCGGGGATGTGTACAACCCATGATAAAACTACCACCTTCCACCGGCATCATGCGGAATGGGTATTTGTCAGCATACACCAACAAGGCCCCATCATCTACCTCTACAAGAAAAGAGAGCGAGGAAGAGTCAATGTTTTGAATCTCTGGCAGACGATAAGCAGTAATGATCAGGCTGTCGCCCGGTTTAACACCTTTACCCACAGCACCCTCCAAACCATGGAGAGGCTGGGTATAAGGGCCATCATCTATAGCCACACGCACACAGATGTCGGCCTTACGGTCAAGACTGTAGGTTATTGTCAAGCTGTCGCCACGCAGAATAAAGGAATGCTGTGTGATGTGCTGTGCAGAAAGAGTTGCACAACACATCAGCAACAGAACTATGGTGACAGTACGCCTCACGCAAAAAATTAATTATTCAGGTGGGCGTCGCTCCAAGCCTCGGGATTCTTACGCCAATTGGAAAGCGATTCTTGGTCGGAAGGACGGATATAGTCTTCCTTGCAGGCAACCTCCAACAAGGTGTCGTAATTGGTGAGGGTGCGCAAATCAACATTCGCATCAGCAAAGTTTTTCACGGCTACATCCAAACCATAAGTAAAGATGGCTGCCATGCCCTTCACGATGCAACCTTTCTCACGCAATGCGTTCACAGCAATCAGACTGCTCTTACCTGTGGAGACTAAATCTTCAATCACCACAACCGTTTGTCCGGCATGAATTTCACCTTCAATCTGATTGGTCAAGCCATGCGATTTGGCCTCAGAGCGGACATAGACGAAAGGCAGACCCAACTCCTGAGCCACCAAGGCTCCTTGGGCAATGCCGCCCGTAGCAACACCGGCAATGACATCAATGCCGTTCCAAGTGTTGGAAATAACATCCACAAAACTTTGACGGATGAAAGTACGGATTTCAGGATAAGAAAGTGTGACGCGATTGTCGCAATAAATGGGTGATTTACGACCAGAAGCCCATGTGAAAGGATTCTCGTTGTTAAGCTTTATAGCTTTGACTTGCAGTAAAAAAGTGGCCATCTGCAGGGCCATGTTGTCAGTTGTAATCATACGGCAAAGATACAATTTTTTTTTTATATTGGAAAAATATTTTTGCATACACGGTCGTTATTATGAATCATGAAGCAACTGACCATCTCTTTCTACAACCGTTTCATCCACTTTTGCCCTATTGGTGAAAAGTCCCATTTTGCTGTTCCCACCCACTTTGCCGAGATAGAAGACAGCCAACTTGACCGATGCTTCGACCTACTTAAACAAAACCTTGATGTATGGGTTTGGTACAGTCATGGAATCAGGAGAATAGTTAATTATTGCAAGTCGCACTACACCTTTGTAAAGGCAGCAGGTGGGCTGGTAGAAACTCCCGACGGAGCATACCTGCTCATCCGTAGGGAAGGCAATTGGGACATACCTAAAGGAATGGTAGAAGCGGGCGAAAGCCTCAGTCAAGCCGCCCTACGCGAAGTGAGGGAGGAAACGGGTCTCACCCAACTTACCCTTGGCCCACTGATTGTAAAGACTTACCACATTTACAACAAATATGGTGGCTGGCATCTCAAACAGACCAGCTGGTATCGCATGTACACCCCTACCCGTGAAGCCACCCTTCCCCAGCAGGAAGAAGGCATTACCGAAGCAGCGTGGATGGACAAAGATATCTGCCTACAACGGCTCGAAAACTCCTTTGCCAGCCTCCAAATAGTAGCGAAAAAGTTGGAAAAATCTCTATTAAACCAACAAATTATAAGACAATGCCTAAACAACTGAATCCATACCATATAGCTATTACCAATATATCAGGATTGGGTGCCAAAGGTCTACGACAACTCATGGCTGTCTGCGAGAGTCCCGAGCAACTTTTCACCCTCTCGCACGCTCAGCTGAAAGAGTTCTTTCCTCGGCATCCCGCCATCGTCAGCGCCATCGAGAGCAAAGCCACCCTTAGGCAGGCTGAGCAAGAGATTCCGCGCATGGAGAAGTACGGCATCGACACCCTCTTCTTTACTGAAGAAGACTATCCCCAACGACTCAACCAACCTGGCTGCGAAGACACTCCCGCCCTACTCTACCGGATGGGACAATGCGACCTCAATCCCCAACACGCAGTAGCCTTGGTAGGAGCACGCAAATGCTCTGACTACGGCCGCACCGTCACCACTCAACTAATACAGGAAATGAATACTGATAAACCTGTCATAGTAAGCGGATTAGCCTACGGCATTGACACCGAAGCACACACAGCAGCCTTGGACAACGGTATGCCTACCGTAGCCGTGCTGGGGCATGGCCTCGACACCATTTACCCTCATTCCAACCGCCCCCTGGCAAAACGCATCCTCGACCAAGGCGGGGCCCTGCTCACCGAGTATCCTCTTGACACGGAAATCCAACCCGCTTACTTTCCTGCCCGCAACCGCATTGTGGCAGCCTTAGCCGATGCCACCGTAGTGGTAGAATCGGCCGAACGGGGCGGAGGACTCATAACCGCCAATATCGCCAATGGCTATAATCGCGAGGTCTTTGCCGTTCCCGGCCGCTTGGACGACCCCTTGTCACAAGGATGCAACAACCTAATTGCCAACAATAAAGCCATCATTATCCGCAATGCTGGCGACCTCTATTTCCAAATGGGGTGGAAATCGACAATAAACAATACCCGGCACCACGAACAGCAGGAACTATTTGCCACCTTAAAGGCTGATGAACTGCAAATAGCCAATCTGCTTCAAGAATACCGAGAGATGACCATGGACGAGATGGAGAAAAAAAGCGACCTATCGCTCCCCAAAATTGCCTCGTTGCTGATGGAAATGGAGCTGAAAGGTGCCATTCGATGCCTCCCAGGCAAGATTTACAAACTATCGTAAATCAGTGCTTTATATTTAAATCTATATTTTTTCATATAAAAAAAGTCATTAATTGCGAATAATATTGTATTTTCGCATTTTGAAAGTTATTTGCATAAATGATTCTACTTGAATAAGAAAAATTGACATACATGAAAGAATCTATCAAAGGAAAAATCTCCCAGATCATCGGCGCTGTGGTCGATGTTACTTTTGATGACGATGTCACCCTCCCCGACATTTACGATGCCCTTATGGTGGTACGTCCAGATGGCACCGAGGTAGTGCTTGAATGCCAGCAAGATATTGGCGAAAACACCATGCGCACCATCGCCATGGACAGCACCGACGGCCTGCAACGTGGCACCGAGGTGGTCTCCTTGGGTGGACCTATCTCCATGCCTGTGAGCGAAAACATCAACGGTCGCCTTTTTAACGTCATCGGCAAGGCCATCGATGGCATGCCCGACCCCTCCTATGAGAAACGCTATAGTATTCACCAAGACCCTCCCAAGTTTGAGAATCTGGCCACCAGCCAGGAGGTGCTCTTCACTGGCATCAAGGTCATCGACCTCATCCAGCCTTTCCTCAAGGGCGGCAAGATTGGCCTTTTCGGTGGTGCAGGCGTAGGAAAAACCGTACTTATTCAGGAACTTATCAACAATATTGCCAAGAAATATTCCGGCATGTCGGTCTTTACTGGCGTCGGTGAGCGTACCCGCGAGGGCAACGACCTGCTGCGCGAAATGATAGAAGCCGGCGTTATCAACTACGGACCCGAATTTGCCAAGAGCATGGAGGAAGGCAGCTGGGACCTTAGCAAGGTCGACATGCAAGCCGTCAAGGATTCTAAATGCACCATGGTCTTCGGCCAGATGAACGAGACTCCCGGTGCCCGCGCCCGTGTGGCTCTTGCCGGTCTGACCCTTGCAGAGTATTTCCGCGATGGTGACGAGAAGACCGGTGGCCGCGACATCCTACTCTTCATCGACAACATTTTCCGTTTCACCCAGGCTGGCTCCGAGGTCTCTGCCCTTCTTGGACGTATGCCCTCTGCCGTTGGCTACCAGCCCACGCTGGCCACCGAGATGGGCATGATGCAGGAGCGCATCACCTCTACCAAACGTGGATCCATCACCTCCGTGCAGGCTGTCTACGTGCCTGCCGACGACCTCACCGACCCTGCTCCCGCCACCACCTTTGCCCACTTGGATGCCCAAACCGTGCTCAGCCGTAAGATATCCGAGTTGGGCATCTACCCTGCCGTCGACCCCCTCGACTCCACCTCACGCATCCTCTCCCCCGACATCGTGGGCGAAGAGCATTACAACACTGCCCAACGGGTCAAACAAATCCTCCAACGCTACAACGAGTTGCAGGACATCATCGCCATCCTTGGCATGGAAGAACTGGGCGAAACAGACAAACAAGTGGTTGCCCGCGCGCGCCGCATCCAACGTTTTCTCTCGCAGCCTTTCCATGTAGCGGAAGCTTTCACCGGGCTGCCTGGCAAGTTTGTCAACATCGAGGACACCATCAAGGGCTTCAATATGATTCTCAACGGCGAATGCGACTACCTGCCCGAGCAGGCATTCCTGCTTGTCGGCACCATCGAGGAGGCCATCGAAAAGGGTGAAAAGATCCTTGCCGAAACAAAATAACCTCTTGCAAGTATGAAAGTTAAGATCACCAAGCCCGACTCCACCGTCTTCGAAGGCGAAGCCAAGCAGATTCACCTGCCTGGGGTGGGTGGACGTTTTGAGATGCTCGAGAACCACGCCCCCATCATATCAGCCCTCTCGCAGGGTACCCTTCGCGTGGTCACCCCCGAGGGCCAGGAGAAGCTTTTCGACATCCGTGGCGGTGTCATCAAAGGACAACAAAACGACATATTAATTTTGGTACAGTAACACCTCAACAACATGGAACCTATCTTCATTCAAGGGGTCCAGCTCAATGGAGAAGTTACCAATATCCTAATTGAAAAACAACGCATCACCGGCATCGGATCCAACCTTCCCATGCCGGCTAATGCATTCAGGATAGCGGGTAGCAGGCTGGCAGCCTTCCCCACTTTCGCCAACATGCACACCCATGCCGCCATGACCCTCCTCAAAGGGCTTGGCAGCGACCTGCCCCTTCAGCAATGGCTCCACGACAGCATCTGGCCTGCTGAGAAGAATCTCGATGGAGAAGCCGTTTATTGGGGTGTGAAACTGGCATGCTTAGAGATGATTAAGAGCGGCACCACCCTTTTCAACGACATGTACTTCCTCCTGCCTCATGCCGCTCGCGCCGTGGCTGAAATGGGCATTCGTGGCATACTGGGTCTCAACATCTTCGGCGATGGGAACGAACTCACCGAAGACCTTTTCCTACAACTGCGTGAAGAGGTAGAAGGTGCCAGTTCCTTGCTCAAACTATGCATCGCACCTCATTCTGTCTATACCGTCAGTCCCAAAGGCCTCACCCATTGCGCCACCATGAGCCAACGACATAACGCCCCCTTCCAAATCCACATGTCGGAGACCGAACGAGAGGTAGAGGACTGCATCCGCCAACACCACTATCGCCCATACACCCTCCTGGAGCACCTTGGAGTGCTGGAACTTACTCAAGGCCGTTTCGTGGGAGCCCACAGCCTCTTCCTTGACCAAGAGGAAATCGAACTCATGGGCCGCCGCCATGTCACAGTCACGCACAACCCCGCCTCCAACCTCAAGCTGGGATCTGGCTACCGTTTCCTCTACACAGAGCTGCGCAATGCCGGGGTAACGATTACCCTCGGCACCGACGGTAGTGCCAGCAGCAACAACCTTGACATGATTGAAGCCTCCCGCCTCATGTCCTACCTCCAAAAAGGGGTGCGTCAAGACCCCACCGTGCTGCCTACCACCGAGTTGCAACAGGTCGCCACAGAAAACGGATTCAATGCTGTTGGCCTTGATGCCGGCAAGATAGCTGTGGGCAAGTTGGCCGACCTGATGTTGGTCGACTTAGACAACCTGGCCTTCGTTCCCAACAACGATGCCCTCTCAGGCCTCTTCTATGCTGCCCATGGCGATGCCGTCGACACCGTCATCTGCAACGGACGCATCCTCATGCAGCATCACCACGTTGATGGCGAAGAGGAAATCCTCATGCAAGCTCGCCGACACACCGACAAACTACGCCCTTCTGCATAGCCTTGTAGTCCTAAGACCCGCCACCGTATTCAACGACATTATGAAACAGGTAACACTCATATTTGCAGCCGCTTTGCTATTGTTCTCCGCTTGCCGGATGCCCGACAACAGCAACAAACAAATATTCCGTTACAACGAGTCGGCGGGCATCACTTCTCTCGACCCAGCCTTTGCCAAAGACCAGACCCTCACTTGGGCTTGCACCCAGCTTTACAACGGCCTCATCCGCCTGGATGAGAACCTACAGCCACAACCTTGCATCGCCAAGAGCTGGCTCATTTCGCCCGATGGCAAAACCTACACCTTCACCTTACGCAATGATGTCTTTTTTCATCAGAACAGCATCTTCGCCAATCCCGACTCCACCCGTCCTGTAGTGGCCTCCGACTTCCTCTACAGTTTTCAGCGCATCCTAGACCCTAACGTTGCCTCCCCGGGTCGATGGGTTTTCAGCGAGGTGCAGGACTTCCTTGCCCCCAACGACTCCACCTTCATCATCCACCTCAAGCAGCCCTTCAGTCCCTTCCTCAGTCTATTGGGCATGGTTTACTGCTCTGTGGTGCCCTACGAGGTGGTAGAACACTACGGCACCGACTTCCGCCAACACCCCTGTGGCACAGGGCCCTTCTACATGCAGCTGTGGAAAGAGAACGTCAAGTTGGTCATGCGTCGCAACGACCACTACTTTGAGTGCGACAGCCTCGGCCACTCCCTCCCTTATCTCGATGCTGTGGCTGTCACTTTCATCGTCGACAAACAGACTGCCTTCCTCGAGTTTATCAAGGGTAATCTCGACTTTATGAACTCGCTCGACGCTGCCTACAAGGATGAAATCCTCACCCGCACTGGACAGCTCAAATCCAAATATGCCAACCGCATCGACATGGTCAGCACACCCTTCCTCAACACCGAGTATCTCGGCTTCCGCATGGAAAACCCCACCAGTCCCCTCCACGACCGTCGCATCCGTCAGGCCATCAACTACTGCTTCGACCGCGAGAAGATGATGAAGTACCTGCGCAACGGCATTGGTGTGCCTGGCACCGGAGGCTTTGTCCCCTGTGGACTCCCCGGTTTCGATAGCGTTGCCCCATACGGCTACCACTACGACCCACAGAAAGCACTTGCCCTCCTAGCCGAGGCCGGTTACCCCCACGGTAAAGGGCTCCCCACCCTCACCCTCTCCACCACCAGCAACTACCTCGACCTCTGCAAATACATCCAGCAGCAGCTGGGGCTCCTCGGCATGCAGGTGAAGGTAGACGTGAATGCCCCTGCCGCCCTGCGTGAGCAGATAGCACAAGGCAAGAGCAGCTGGTTTCGGGGCAGCTGGATAGCCGACTATCCCGATGCCGAGAACTACCTCTCGCTCTTCTACAGTCCTAACCGCTGCCCTGCGGGCTCCAACTACACCCGTTTCCGCAGTGCCTCCTACGACCGCCTCTACCAACAAGCCAAACAAGTCACCGACGAACAGCAGCGCATCAGCCTCTACCGCAAGATGGACCAACTCATCATCAACGAAGCCCCAGTCATCGTGCTCTACTATGACCAGGTGCTCCACTTCACCCACAAAAACGTTCAAGGCCTCAGAAGCAACGCCATGAACGCCCTCGACCTTCGATACGTAAAAATAAAGAACGACACCAAACCCACCAAAAAATAACTAGCCCATGAAAAGTTTTGTTTTTATATCATTCGCTTTATTGTTGGGTACACTCCTACAGGCCCAACAGACCTTTGTTTTTGCTACACGCGATACGGTAGACTTGAAAATGGATATCTACCAGCCCACGCACCCTCGCGCCGACAAGGCTGCCGTGCTCTATGTCTTTGGAGGTGGTTTCGCCAGCGGCGAACGCAACAACGAATACTCCAAGCAATGCTGCCAGATGCTGGCCGACAAAGGCTTTGTGGCTGTGGCTATCGACTACAGACTCTATTTCAAACACCCCGCCAAAACCTCTCTGCTGAAGGCCTACCACCTCTTCGACACCGCCATCTGCTGGGCAGTAGAGGACTGCGTTGAAGCCATCGCCTTTTTATATCACAATGCCAAGGAGCTCAACATCGACCCTTCTAAACTGGTGCTCACTGGATGCAGCGCCGGAGCCATCACGGTGTTGCAAACCGACTACAGTCGCGCCAACCGACTGCCTGTAGCAGCCAAGCTGCCTCAAGACTTCGTACCTGCCGCCGTCATTCCCTATGCCGGAGGTATCTTCTGTGATATCAGCGAGCTGCAGTATGCCACTCCTCCAGCTCCCACCTGTCTTTTCCATGGCACTGCCGACAAAATTGTCAGCTACACCCGTTTCCGTGGTTCCTTGCGTATGGCTCTCAACGGTTCCAACACACTGGCTAAGCTCTTTGCCAAAAACAAATACAACTATTGGATTTTCCGCTACCAAGACCGTGGACACGAGATAGCCATTGCCCTCCCCATCACCATCAACGAGTTCTGCGCCTTTGTGGATGCCGTCTTCGCTGGCAGGGTGATGCAATATGATGCAACCTGCATCGACTCCGGTATCAAGCGCACCAAATGGACCGACATGAATCTGTTGGACCTATATCACATGTAAGGGGGTAGCTGCGCCTCATTTTCGCTTTCTTCTTGCTTACTTCTCGCTAAGTTCTCGTTTATCAAACAAGAACTACCTTTGTATTTGCCAAATATTTGATAGCCAGTCCTCAACCTCAAGAACAAGCTCCCCCGAAGGAAGGAATGATGGTGGTTTTTGGATGAATGGAAACCTATTAGACTTTAATCCCTAAACAAATAGTTTTACTGTCATTGCACAACGGTGTTGCACTTCGAGGTTGAAACTCTAGAGGGGAAAGTCATACAGGGGACACAATAAAAAAAGGATTGTGGCGTTATATTTACTAAAAATTAATAATTATTCTGGATTTAGCGAAAGGTTGAGCATTGATTAAAAGTAAAAGTTATTGACCACAAAAAAAACTGACGAAGATGAAAAGAAGTATTTTTTGGCTGTTACCGATGGTACTGCTGTTGAGTTGCACTGGGTGCAAAAAGGAGGAGCAGAACATCAAATACAAGATTAAGAAGGCTGAGCTGGGGACAGTGGAATACACTGTGCGCCAGATAATACGCAACAGCGACGAGAGCTGGAAGTTCTTTGGCGACCGTAAGGTACTGTTCTCGGTGAAGGCAACATTGAAGGCGGGTATCGACTTGGACAAGTTGTCGGAGGAGGACATCGAGGTGCGCGGGTCGCAGATAAAGATAACGTTGCCACAGCCGGAGATTGTTGCCCTGAACATCAAGCCCGACGACATCAAACTGGCCTACTCAAAAGTGTCGGCCCTACGGACAGAGTACAGCCAGAAAGAGATTGACGAAATACTGACCGCTGGCGAGCGGTCGATACGCGAGGATGAGTCGCTAAGAAGCAGCATCGTGGACGATGCCAAAGCCAACGCGCGGGAGTTTTTTGAGATTCTGTTGCGCGCAAGCGGCTACAACGACATTGAGGTGGCCTTTGAGGATGAATAAGAGAGACCTTGCTTTTCAGTACTTTAAAAAAGTTTTACTATGGAAGAAGAGTACAATCAAGCCAACTGCATGGAGCATGGCAACGAAGATGAACATAAGATAGAGGTAGTGGGTGAGTCCACCAACCCAGAGGGAGACAAGTCGAGTTCCGAAGAGCCCCCTCAATCTGAACCAGAACAAAAGGATGCTGCAAAGCAGTCCTCAAAAATTCCTCACTCCGCAGAGTCCCAACCCGAGGAGCCAAAAGACGAAGACAATTCCGAAAGGAAAGGGAATCTGCTGACCTCGATAGGTAGTCTGCTGAAAGGGGCCAACCAGTTGGTGCGCACCCTAATCATACTGGCCGTGGTAGCCTTGGTGGCATGGGGCATCATCGCATGGCAGCAACGGGCCAAGCACAAGAAGGTGGTGCGCACCATCACTCAGACCGTGGTGGAAGTGAAGAAGATAAAAGAGTTTTGCACCGCCAACTATTACGAAGAGACCGTTGTTTCGGCCACCCGCAAGAAATTCATGAAAAGCGAAGACTTGGCCATCATAGCCAAGGGCACAGTACGTGTGGGGTTCGACCTATCGAAGATGACTACCCTGCTCACCTCTGACACCTCGATAGTGATTACCCTGCCACCGCCCATGGTGCTGGATGTCATTACCAATCCATCGGACTTTGAGACTTTCCAAGAAGACGGCCACTGGGACCACAAAGAGGTTACCACCTACAAGAATCTGGCCCGCAGCATGATTCTGAGCCACGCCAAAGCTGACGGCATTATGGAAGATGCCGAAGAGTATGGCATAGAAAAGATGACCGAGCTTTTCCACCGCGTGGGAATGAAACAGGTGACGGTGCACGTGAAAAAACCGGAGCCCGCAAGGGTGGAGAGTGGTGTCCCTTTTCAAGGTGGTGCGCTAACGGTGCCTGAGAAGCAGGATGCAGCCATCTGAGGTAGGGTTGTTAAGATAAATACAATAATATGTTTTTTTTTCGTATTTTTGCAATTTCAATAAAAAAACAACAAGAATAGCCTATGAGACACAAATTTATTACTTTAATACTGCTTCCCCTGCTATTGACAGGATGCAGCAAAGACTATTTCGACGAGTTGAGGCACCCTTTGGAGATACAGGGCTCTTTTGACCCCATGTATGGCATACCCCTGGCAAAAATGTCGGCCAACATGGCCACCTTGGTGGGTATGGCCGACACCAATAGCGCCATTTCGGTCTATGTGGGCGATCAGGGCATCGTATCGCTTCATTATGATTACAACGAGCACACGGTGCTCTCGTGGGTGGCAGAAAAGGGAAAAGGAGCCAAAGACGGTTCCAAGTCCGACACCCTCTACAATTACACCATCATCAACGGAAAAGAGGATATCGACATCTTTAAGAAACTGCAAGAATACGACACCAACTCATTCAGAGTAAACGAATTCTTATTGGACTTAGAGGCCGATGTACAGGGCTTTGTGAACAACTCGTTCCAAGAGGTGCTGGCCGAAGGGACCAACTTGTCGTTTGACTCGCTGGTGATTACCATCAACTGTCTTGACGGCTATTCCGAGACCCTCCCGCTAATGATAGCCTCGGAGAAGGTGAGCGTGACCGAGTTGCTGGCTTCGAGACATTTACCTCTGCTAAATAGATACAACCTGCGCCACGTTGTGGAGCACAAACCCTCAAGTGTGGAGTACAGTATCAGGCTCTGCATCACCCTGCCCGCCAACCAGATGGCACCGGGATCCACCTTCCAGGAACAAATCAACTATATTGGCGTAGACAGCATTGTAGCCGACATCAACGCACGGCTGGACCTGCCCCTGAACTTCTATAGCAAAAACATCAAATATGTCGACACGCTGGCATTGGATCTCTCAAGCTTAGAAGAAGAACTGAATAAAATAGAGCAGGACACCCTGCGGGGAGACCACTATACCGTACATCTAAACGACGAAAACTGCTATCTGGCCTTTGTAATCAACAACGGTCTACCCGTGGGGCTGAATTTCGACGTCACCTTCCTCGACCAAAACGACATGCCCATCCTGAGCACCGTGTTTGACGGCATTTTCGACATAGAACCGGCACGGGTGACCGCCCTGCCCGGATATTTACACACCTATGTGGCCACTGCGGCAACACCCTCACAGACGAAGCTGCCGTTATCACTTGCCAAACTGCGCCAGCTGGGCAATACACGCAGGATTCGATACGAAATCAACCTCAACACCGCCTTCTCCGACATGTCTGGAACAACCCATTACGTGGCCATCCGCGGCAACGACCGCTTGGACATTCGCTCTTATGTGGTGATATCGCCGCACGCCGACTTCGCCCTGCCCGTCAACCTACCTCATATCATCAAATAATTATCGCCCTATGAAACAGATACTGCTTACACTTGCAATGGCGTTATTGCTCATAGGGGCTACCCTAACGACACCTGCCAACGCCCAGCGCATTACAGACAACGCCGTGTTTTACCACTCCATCCGTTCGCCCTGGTCCAACGCCTACAACCCCGCCCTCTTCCCACGCTCATCGGGCTGGTATGTCACTACCGCCAAGACCAGCATGCAGCTATCAATGCCATTATCGTATGACGAGTTGGGACTGACCGTAGACGAAGAGAGAGGGGTGACGGTACTGAACGTCAACGACTTGCTGACCAAACTAAGGACCACGGGTTGCAATTTCTACAACAACAACGACATCAACCTGCTGGGATTTGGCTTCACCAGCAATGAACAATTCCATTTCACGGCATCGGCCGGCATGAAGACCCTCACCTCCTTTAATGTTCCCCTGGGTTTTATCGACTTCATTACGCAGGGCAACCTCAACGAGAGTCGCCACGTGGAGTTTGGAGCCAAAGACATCTTCAGCAATCAGATATTTGCCTACGCCTCCTTGGGTCTTGCCTTTAAGCTGCCCGCCATACCCCTCACCCTCGGTGGCAGAATCAACATACTGGACGGAGTCTCTGCCCTCTCCATCGACAACCTCTCCATCAACCTGCACACCGAAGAGGATGTGAGCGTGATGCGCCTCACCTCCGACTACCTGATGCACACAGCCGGTGCCGCCCAATTCAAAAAGAACAATAACGGTGGCTACGATTTTTCCTTCAAGACACTTAAAGAAATGGTGCCATTAAACATTGGCTACACCTTCGACTTAGGTGCCAAATTCGAGATTAGTATTTGGGATTTCAGCCTCAGCATCGTCGACCTGGGTCCCGGCATCAGGTGGAGACAGAATCCCACGGCCATCGTGCCCAAACAGAAGGATATCTCCATCTCCTTTAGTGGCATTGACCTCAGCAGCATCATGAACCAAGGCGTCATCGACACCTCTTTCATCGGTCGCCTTAAAGACAGCCTGCTGGCTATGATTGACTACACGGAGGAGGAGAGCGGATACTGGTACTCCATCCCTACCCGCATGTATGCCGGCGTGTCGGCATCGGTGGGCGAGTTCCTGCGTTTGGGCTACCTCTTTCAGGGTCAATGGTATAATGGTTGGATTAACAACCACCGCTCCGACACCAACCACTTTGCCTGCAACCACACCCTCTCAGCCCACCTAAACCTCTTCAACTGGCTGGAACTCTCGCTGGTGAACTCCTTCACCTTCGACGGCCAACACTTCACGCTGCTCAACCCTGGGTGTGCTCTCACGCTGAGCCCAGGAAAACAGACCCAGTTGTTTGCAGCCATCGAGTACCTATCTAACATGAACCCTGAGAAAATCAAGGCCGCCCACTTTATGTTCGGTATCAATGTAGTGGGCCTGAAAAAACTTGAAAAACAACAATTACCTAAAATACAATCTGTCCTTTAATGAGTAATATAGTAGCAATCGTAGGTCGCCCCAACGTGGGCAAGTCCACCCTTTTCAACCGCTTAACCGAAAGCCGAAAAGCTATCGTTGACGAAACCTCGGGCGTGACCCGTGACCGCCAGTACGGCAAATCGGACTGGAACGGCAAGAAATTTTCCATCATCGACACCGGTGGCTATGTGATGGGAGGCGACGACGAATTTGAAATAGAAATTCGCAAACAGGTACAGCTGGCCATAGAAGAGGCCGACACCATCCTGTTTCTGGTAGATGCACGCGAAGGTCTCACCCCAATGGATGAAGATGTGGCCGACATGCTGCGCAAAAGTCCCAAGAAAGTGATATTGGTAGCCAACAAGGTGGACAATGCTAAAGAAATGGACAACCTGTCTGAATTCTACGCCCTTGGATTGGGAGATCCCATGCCTATCGCCGGCATTACGGGTAGCGGCACCGGCGACCTGCTGGACAAAGTGGTGGAAGACTTTAACAGTGGCGAAGACGATGAGACCGAAGGGCTACCCCGCATAGCCGTGGTGGGCCGCCCGAATGTAGGCAAGAGTTCCTTCATCAACATCATCACGGGGCAAGACCGCAACATCGTCACCCCCATTGCCGGCACCACACGCGACAGTATCTACACCCGCTACAATATGTTTGGCTTTGACTTCAATTTTGTCGACACGGCCGGACTTCGCAAGAAATCGAAAGTGAGTGAAGACCTGGAGTTTTACTCCGTCATGCGCAGCATCCGCGCTATCGAAAATGCTGACGTGTGCATCCTGATGCTCGATGCCAGCCAAGGTTTGGAACAACAAGACCTAAACATCTTCTCCCTCATCCATCGCAACAACAAAGGCGTAGTGATAGTGGTGAACAAATGGGACCTCATAGAAAAAGAGACCAACACCCACAAACAGTTTGAAGACCTGATACGCAGCCGCATCGCTCCTTTTGACGATGTGCCTATCATCTTCACCAGCGTCATCAACAAGCAGCGCATCTTCAAGGTGCTGGAAACAGCCAAGCAGGTATTCGAGGCTCGCAGCCGTCGCATTAGCACCAGCGAGCTGAACGACAAGCTGCTACCCATCGTCAAGGAGCAGAACCCACCGCCCTCAGTCAAGGGGAAATGGATTAAGATTAAATACATCACCCAATTGCCCACACATTACCCGCAATTTGTCTTTTTCTGCAACTTGCCTCAATATATCCGCGACCCATACAAACGCTTTGTGGAGAACCGCCTGCGCGAGATGTGGGACTTCCACGGGGTGCCTATCTCCATTTTCTTTAGAGCAAAATAATGACTGGCAATAAAAGAAATAAGAACCACAATACTCCTCAACTATAAAACAACTCAAAATGAAACGCAAATCCTCATTCATTCTCACCCTGACCATAATCGCCCTGCTGTCTACCTCGTGCAATCCTGTGCGCGAAAAAGTGGTGCAGAGCTATCCCACAGGCGAACCCATGCTAGTGATACTGGAAAAGGGCAAGAAGGAAGACCCCACACGAGTGGGAGAAAAGATGTACTACCAGAACGGACAACTACAAATGGAGAAGAAATTCAGTGGCAAGCCCGAAGTACCCGACGGTATCTGGACCTACTATTGGGATAACGGACAACTATTTGCCAGCGGTGACTTTACCCACAACCACGAATATGGCAGCAACTGGGTCTTCTACAACCGCAACGGTGGCCCCTACTACGATGGGAAACTCGACTCTGTGGCTGTGTTGGACTTGGGCATGTTTGGCACTCCCAGCACGGTTTCTTTCTACTCCGGCAACAATCAGGACGTGGTGCAATTCTACAGCAACTACACCGTACGCAGCACCGAACGCCTCAGCACCAACATGCGTCAGGGCAAAGTATACTTCTATTACCCCAACGGCAAAATACAGGTGGAGGCCAACTTTGTCAACGGTTTGGAAAATGGTCCCTACATTGTCTATCACGAGAACGGGGTTCCCTACTACCAAGGCGTGTACGAGCAAGGCAAGCGCGTGGGCATATGGGAGTTCTATGACAAAGAAGGCAACCTAATTGAACAGAAAGACTATTCGAAAGAATAAGAACCACCCGCAGTTGATGCGGGCATTACCCTACATAAAAAAAGAAAACCAACGTGGACGTCATACTTGACAACCCCATTTATAAAATTGTGGGCGAAGCAGCCGACAAGCTGGGTGTACGGGCTTTTGCCGTTGGCGGTGTGGTGAGGGACTATTTCCTCAAACGCCACTGCACCGACATCGACATCGTGTGTGTGGGCAATGGCATAGAGTTGGCCAAGGCCTCAGCTGCTTCCATCAGTCCCAATATCGAAGTGACTGTGTTCAAAAATTTTGGCACAGCAGCTTTTCATTACCACCACAACGATGAGAACTGGCAGATAGAATTTGTTGGAGCCCGTCGCGAGAGCTACAGCCACGACAGTCGCAAACCCATCGTGGAGAACGGCACCCTCGAGGACGACCAGAATCGGCGCGACTTTACCATCAACGCCATGGCAGTGTCGGTCAACCACGACTCCTTTGGCACCCTGATTGACCCCTTTGGCGGCATCCGCGACCTGGATGCCGGCCTCATCCGTACCCCGCTCGACCCCGACATCACCTTCAGCGACGACCCCTTGCGCATGATGCGCGCCATCCGCTTTGCATCTCAGCTGGGATTTTTCATCCAAGACAGCACCTTCGAGGCAATCCAGCGCAATTCCGAGCGCATCAAGATTGTGTCGATGGAGCGCATCACCACCGAACTCAACAAGATAGTCCTCTCGCCCAAGCCTTCGGTAGGCTTTAAGCTGTTGGAAAAATCGGGGCTACTGAAGCTTATCCTCCCTGAGTTCTGCAACCTCAAGGGAGTGGAGACCGTGGAGGGCCGCGGACACAAAGACAACTTCTACCACACCCTAGAGGTGGCAGACCATGTGGCTGAGCATAGTGACGACCTCTGGTTGCGCTGGGCAGCCCTGCTGCACGACATCGGCAAGCCCGCCACCAAACGCTATGACCCCAAACTGGGGTGGACGTTCCATGGCCACGAAGTTCGCGGCAGCAAGATGATAAAAAAAATATTCTCACGCCTGCGCCTTCCTCTGGACAACAAGATGCGGTATGTGGAGAAGCTAGTACTGCTGCACCTGCGTCCCATCATTCTGTCTGAAGAAGTGGTGACCGACTCCGCCGTGCGCCGCCTACTCTTCGACGCTGGCGACGATATAGACGACTTGATGTTACTGTGCGAAGCCGACATCACCAGCAAGAACGAGGAGAAGGTGCGCCGATACATGAATAATTTCAAAATCGTGCGTCAGAAATTGGTGGAGATAGAAGAAAAGGACCGCATACGCAATTTCCAGCCGCCCGTTAGCGGCGAGGACATCATGCAAACATTCGGCATTCCACCCTGCCGCGAGATTGGCACCATCAAAGATGCCATCAAAGATGCCATCCTCGACGGAGCCATACCCAACGATCGCGATGCCGCCTGGCAGATGATGTTGCAGTTGGCGGACGGATTGGGGCTGCACCCTGTTAATAAAAAATGATATATAAAAGGGACTTCTATATATTGCCTCGAAAAAGCTAACTCCCAATATCCCCGCACTTATAGAGTGGTGTATATCAAGATAATAAAACTCATCGTATCGGAGTGAAGAAAGTCCTGTGGACTTTCGATAGCTGAGCATCGCGAAAGCGGAGAAATCAACGCTCTCAAAAAATAATTAATAGAACTCACTTAAAAGAAGAACCATCAAGCAACTCCATTTCATATTAGGGCCTACCGCCTCGGGCAAGACTGCCCGAGCCATTCAGCTGGCTCAACAACTGGGAACAGAAATAATCTCCTGCGATTCCCGCCAGTTCTACAGTGAGCTGAACATTGGCGTGGCACGTCCTACCCTGGTTGAGTTGGCAGCTGCCAAACATCACTTTATTGCCTGCCGGTCGGTAACAGATCCTTACAATGTCTTTGCCTACGAACAGGATGCCCTGACCTGCTTAGCGAAACTTTTTCAGCACTACGACACCGTGGTGGCAGTAGGAGGCAGCGGCCTCTACGTCGATGCACTTCGCCACGGCATCTCGGTACTCCCCGACCCTGACCCTTCTCTTCGCGAAGAACTACAAAAGAAATTGCGCGAGGAGGGAGTCAACAGCCTACGAGCCATGCTCCGCATCCTCGACCCCGACTATTACGCTCAGGTCGATTTGGCCAACGGTGTCCGCATCCAGCGTGCTCTGGAAGTGACACTCACCGCGGGCACACCCTACAGCAAGTTGGTCAACCAACCGCCACGTCCACGCCCTTTCGAGATAACGGTAGAAGTCATCACCCGCGAGCGCGAAGAGTTGCGCCAGCGCATCGACACCCGTGTCACCATGATGATGGAGCAAGGCCTCGAAGAAGAAGCACGCAACGTCTTTCCTTTACGCCATCTCAACACCCTCAACACCGTGGGTTACAAAGAGTTTTTCGCCCTATGGGAACCTGAAGGAAAGGCATTCCCCCTCAGTAATGTCCAACGAGCTGCCGTCGCCGACGCTATCCGTCTCAACACCTGGCATTACGCCAAAAAACAGCTCACATGGCTAAAAAAGAAAGCCTAACCTCTCCCCTCTGTTTCTTCAAAACACCATCTTCTCAAAAAGAAATCCCATAAAAAAACTGCCATTTTGTCAGATTTTTTTAGTATTTTTGCAATTTGGATTCTAGAATAAATATTCCTTTAAACCGTCACGTAAACAGATGATTAATAAGGAGACCATCGACCGCATCATGGATGCCACCCATATCGAAGAGGTGGTGGGTGAGTTTGTGTCGCTCAAAAAAAGGGGTGCTAACCATATTGGCTGCTGCCCTTTCCACAACGAGAAAACTCCCTCTTTTTATGTCTCTCCCAGCAAAGGCATCTTCAAATGTTTTGGCTGTGGCAAGTCAGGCAATGCTGTGGGGTTCCTTATGGAACACGAGCACTACACCTACCCCGAAGCATTGCGCTACTTGGCCCGCAAATACAACATCCCGATAGAGGAAGAGGAAATGACCCAGGAGCAGAAAGAGCGTCAGAACGAGCGCGACAGCCTGTTCCATGTGAGTGAGTTTGCCCAGAAATATTTTGCCGACCTGCTTTTCAACGACGAGATGGGCCGTGCCATTGGCCTCAGCTATTTCCACCAGCGTGGCATGAGCGACGAAATCATCAAGACCTTCGGACTGGGTTACTGCAAGGACCAGTGGAGCGACTTCACCGACCACGCCCGCCAGAATGGCTATTCCGACCAAGTTTTAGATAAAACCGGTCTCACCATCTTCAAAGAGGATGGCAAGACCTACGACCGTTTCCGTGGCCGCGTGATGTTTCCCATTTTCAGCATTTCAGGCCGTGTGATGGGCTTCAGCGGCCGCATCCTGTCCAAGGAAAAGCAGGCAGCCAAATATGTCAACTCCCCCGACTCTGACATCTACAACAAAAGCCACATCCTCTATGGGCTTTTCCAGGCCAAGAACGCCATCAGCAAGGCCGACAAATGCTATCTTGTCGAAGGTAACGTCGATGTTGTGTCGATGCATCAGAGTGGCGTCTGCAATACCGTGGCCTCTTGTGGCACCTCTCTCACCATCGAGCAGATACGCCTCATCAAGCGCTACACGCCCAACGTCACCGTTCTCTACGATGGCGACTCTGCTGGTATTAAGGCTGCCTTGCGAGCCGTCAACTTACTCTTCGAAGAGGGCATGCATGTCCGCGTGGTGCTCTTTCCCGATGGCGAAGACCCCGACAGCTATGCCCAAAAGTATGGCTCCACCCAGTTGCAGGAGTATCTTGCCACCCACGAGGAAAACTTTGTCAAATTCAAGACCCGCGTACTCCTCGACGACGTTCAGAACGACCCCATCCGCAAGACCCAGGTCCTCAAAGAGATTGTACACACCATCGCCTTGGTGCCCGATATGCTCGAGCGGCAGGAATACATCAGTCAGACTGCCTTCAAGCTCCACATGTCCGAACAGATTCTCACACAGGAGCTGGCCAAAACGATGGCTGGCAATGCACAGCGAGCATGGAAAGAGGAGAACCGCCGCCAACAGCAAGCACAGCAACAGCAATCCTCAACCGCTGCACAATCCGCTGAGCCAACCCCCAACTTACCACCTCCGCTGATGCCCGATGCAGACGACTACGACCTCTCCCCTATTGCCAGCAGCCACACCGCCCCTGTCCAGATACTGCCCACACAACATCCCGCCGAGGCGCAAGAGAAGCACCTTATCGCGCTCCTGCTCAACTATGGTAGCAGGCAAGTCTCCATTCAAGTCCTCAATGACAATGACGAGCCAACCGAGGTCATGACCACCATTGCCGAAGTGATTGTTGACGAAGTATGCACCGACGAATTACAGTTCGACAACCCAACCTACCAGCGCATCTTCGACCTCTTCCGCCAATCTGTCTACCAGCAACAACCCCTGCCCGATGCCAACCTCTTTGCCATGCACCAAGACAGCCTGCTACGCAACACAGCCTTGTCGTTGATGATCAACGCCTACTCCATCAGCAAGCAATGGTATGAAAAGAAGCACATTGCCGTGCCCCAAATCGACACCCACCTCAAGGAAGACCTCGACCAGTCCATTCTTACCTTCAAACAGAAAAAAATCGACCAAAAACTGGAGGCCAACAGCTTCCAATTGCGCGAATGCAAGAACGACGACGACATGATGATTCTCCTATCCGAACGCCAACATCTCACCAACTTGCGCAAAACCATTTGCGACAAATTAGGCCGCGTATTTGCATAATCCCCATCTACTTCATTCATAACAACATCCCCATCTAAAAAAAGTCAACCCATGGATATAAACACATTGAAACTCCGATACGGCATCATTGGCAACGACCCCAAATTGCTCATGGCGCTCCACAAAGCCATCCAGGTGGCACCCACCGACCTCAGCATCCTCATCAACGGCGAGAGCGGTGTCGGCAAGGATGTCTTTTCCCGCATCATACACGAAAACAGCCTACGCAAACACGCCAAGCAAGGCAAAGGTCTGGTGTCTGTTAACTGCGGTGCCATTCCTGAGGGCACCATTGAAAGTGAACTCTTCGGCCATGTTAAAGGTGCTTTCACCGGTGCCGACCGCAATCGCAAAGGCTATTTCGAGGAGGCCGACGGCGGCACCATCTTCCTCGACGAGATAGGTGAGCTGCCCCTCTCCATGCAGGTGAAACTGCTGCGTGTGCTCGAAAACGGCGAGATTATCCCAGTGGGCTCCTCCACTGCGCTCAAGGTCAACGTGCGCGTGGTCGCCGCCACCAATGTCGACTTGGTTGCCGCCGTGCGCAACGGACGTTTCCGAGAGGACCTCTACTACCGCCTCCAACAAATTTCCATCAGCATTCCCCCGCTACGCGAACGCAAAGACGACATTCCTCTCCTTTTCCGCAAATTCAGCAGCGACGTGGCCGAGAAATACCACATGCCCCCCATCTTCCTCACCGACGACGGTCGCGAATATCTCATGAACTACCCCTGGTATGGCAATATCCGCGAGCTGAAGAACGTCACCGAGCAGGTAGCCGTTGTCGAAACCCAGCGCAACATCAGCCGTGCCATACTCGAGAACTACATGCATTATGTACCCGAGGAGAAAATGCCCACCCTCTACAGTCGTGCTGGCAGCGGCGGTGAGGGCAGCAGCATAACCGACCGCGAACTGCTCCTCAAAGCCCTCTCCATGGGACAGATGATCAACGAGCTGCGCAACGAAATCAACGAGCTGCGCCATGCCGTCACCCAGCTGGCCCAGGGCATCCCTGTTGGCACGAGCGCACCCTCCGTCGCACCCACCCTTACCACCCAGGGCCATACCGACTACTCACTCATCGAGTCCCCCCACCCCTCTGCCGACAACGCCCTCCACGTCATTCATCCCGCCACTACCGCCCAACCCGACGAAGAGCTCTTTCAAGACTCCGAGGTGGTGGAGGACGAGCCGTTGGCACTTGAGGAGCGCGAAAAACGCGCCATCCGCCTTGCCCTTGAGCGCCATGGTGGCAAGCGCACCGCTGCAGCCAAGGAGCTCCACATCAGCGAGCGCACCCTCTACCGCAAAATCAAGGAATACGACATCGACGTATGAAGACCAACGACCTCCACATCCTCCTGCCGGCATCCAAGAGCATCAGCAACCGGTGGCTCCTGCTCAACCATGTGGCTGGCTCGCCATTCATCCTGCGCAAACTATCCGAGGCCGACGACACCCAACTGCTCCAAACCTTGCTGTCGCAGCTCCGGAGCGGCCATTCCAATCACTACTATTGCCACAATGCCGGCACAGTGGCCCGTTTCATAATGGCCCTGCTGGCCTTCACCCCTGGCCGACACACCCTCTCAGGCGACGACCGCCTGCTCCAACGTCCCATGGCCCCGCTCATCAACTGCCTGCGCGGATTGGGGTGCAACATCGTGTGTAGTGGCCAAGAGGGCTTCCTCCCTGTCTGCATCACGGGATGCACCCCCGACCATAAGATGGCCGAAATCGACCCTGTTTCCAGCAGCCAGTTCGTCAGTGCCATGATGCTGGTGGGACCACTCTTGCCCAACGGCATCACCCTCACCCTCACCGGCCGTGCCTCCTCGCGTCCCTATATCGAGCTCACGCGCGACATACTGCACCAAGCCGGTTTCGTCTCCACCGTCAGTGCCAACCAACGTGTCTATCGTGTCGAACCCATTGCTGCCGCCAAGATACAGCAGCGCAAAGTCATTGAAATCGAACGCGACTGGAGTGCGGCATCCTACATCTATGCTGCAGCTGCCTTGCTGCCCGGCTTAAGAATCCGCATGCAGGGACTCTCCCTAGCTTCAAAACAAGGCGACAAAGCGGTTGCCGAAATCTTCCAACACTTCGGGGTGAAGACGCTCGAAGTAAAGTCACCCTACCACACCCATACCCATTCCATCACCATCCAAGGCACGGGCATGCACGACGACACCTTCGAGTACAACTTCCTCGACTATCCCGACCTGGTGCCTGCTGTGGTCACCACCTGTGCGGCATTAGGCATACATGCCCGCCTCAAAGGAGCCAAAAACCTCCGCTTCAAGGAATCCGACAGGCTCTCGGCCCTCCAGGCCGAACTGAAGAAGATGGGAGGCCGCATGACCTTCTCCAATCGCGTAGCCGTCATCACGCCCTCCGAGCTTCATGCCTCCCAGCCGATAAACTCTCACAACGACCACCGAATCGCCATGGCCTTTGGCATCCTGTCTCTCCGGTATCCAGACCTCACCATCGACGACCCCACTGTCGTCAGCAAATCTTTCCCACAATTTTGGGAGCAACTCAAACTAATCCGTAAAGCAGCAGCCCCACTGCACCCGAACCTAACATCAGCCAGATAGGACTTTTCTTCCGCATCGCGAGGATAAAGACCGTGGCAAAGATAACCAGGCTGGCAATAAAATGGAGGCTCACTTCAGGCTCCCCAAAACTCTCCACCGTAGCCAACTGCAGGGCGGCAGCGGCTATCACGCCCACCACTACCCTACGCAGGAGCTGGAAAACACCGTTCACATAACGGTTGTTGCGATAACGTTGCAGAAAGCGCACCACCCCGAACATCAGCACCACGGGCAACAAAATCACCGCCAACGAGGCCAGCATCGCCCCCACCACCGCCAGCCCCTGACCATACCCTGCGTTAAGTACAGCTGTATAGCCAGTATAAGTGGCCGTGTTGATACCGATGGGACCCGGAGTCATCTGCGACACGGCCAAGATGTCGGTAAACTCCTGGGTGCTCAGCCACGAATGACTCACCGTCACCTCATTCTGAATCAGGGCAACCATGGCCGCCCCACCGCCAAATGTGAAGAGGCCAATCTTCAGGAAAGTCCAAAACAACTCTAAGAAAAGCATAACTTTTAATCCTTTGCTATTAATCCTTTGCTATCCTCTATCCTCAATTCGTCCTATCTTCATTTGTTCCCGGCCCTATCTTACTCCACAATAATCCTAACACGATGGCGGCCAATATGACGTACACAGGATTTACTCCCAACAACCAGATTAGGAGTGCCGAAGTAACAGGAATCCACAGCGTCCTCCACGTCACTTGTGCTGACTTGGCCAATTTGAAAACCGGGGCCGCTATCAATGCCACCGCAGCAGGACGCACCCCCATAAAGAAATGAACCACATGGGTGTTGCTCTTGAATAATTGGTACAGCATAGCCAACGTAATGATAAAGACAATGGGCATCATGATATTGGCCACAATGGCCACCGCCGCGCCCCGATAGCCCCTCAGCCTATAGCCCACCCCAGTGGCCATATTCACCGCCAACACACCCGGCATCGACTGCGAAAGAGCCACTTGGTCTAAAAAATCTTCCTGCGACAGCCAGCCGTGGCGGTCCACCAGTTCCTGCTCCATCAACGGTATCATGGCATAGCCTCCTCCAAGGGTAAAAGTGCCAATCTTAAAAAAAGACCAAAAAAGTTCACAATATTTTACCATCACTTACGTTATATAATTTTTGTTGTCTTTTCAGCAACATCCATAGTAACGCATAAATCAAAAAAAAATTGTAATAAAGATGATTCTATTAGACATTACCAATGGTTGGAAAACCATCATCATGATTGTGGCAATGATTGCCGTGTTCTATTTCTTCCTCATCCGCCCCCAGAGCCAACAGGCCAAGAAAGAGGCATCCTATCGCGACAGTCTCAAACCAGGCGATGAAGTGATGACCGCAGGCGGCATCCATGGCACCGTGGTCAACAACAACCCTTCCCACATCACCCTCGAAATTGCCCAAGGCACCCAAATCAAAGTCGCCCGCTCCAACATCCAACCTATCCCCGAGCGCAAGGCAACCAAGCGCAAATAAGTAACACGATGCTAAGGGAGATTCTCTTCAGCATGCATTTGTGAAGCTTTTTAATTGAGTGCTACTAACATCTCAATACTTCGAGAGCAATTTATGAGTCCATTTTAAAAAGTTCTCTTCGATACTTTTTTTGCAAAAAACAGTTGAATATCAATTGTTTATTTTAATCTTTATTGAACTTTTGAGGTATCTAAAGTAGACTCATTTGTAGGAACCACCTTAAAAAACTATAAAACTTTGGAAACTGGTTTAGTTTTCAAAGTTTTTTCTATATCTTTGCATGCGTTTTTGACAATCCCATAGACAACAATTAGTTCAAATATCTAATTGGAATTCAATAAGAAACAATATTAATGGAAATAGAAGAGACCAAAGAAAAAATAATCAAAACAGCCACCGAACTCTTCTTAAAAGATGGGTGCAAGCGAGTTACAATGGACTACATTGCCACCTCTATGCACATCTCCAAGCGCACCCTTTATGAGATTTTCGCCAACAAAAAAGAACTGCTCAAAGCCTGCATCAATACCATTCACGACGAGATGGAGGTCAACCGTAATCACCTCAACAGCCAGGTGGATGAACCCATTCTGTTGGCTCTCTACTTGATGCACAACACCGCTGTAGCCAACCACAAATACGACACCTTCCAAGAAGACATTCAGCGCTACTACCCTGAAATCTACGAATACTTCTCGCAAAAACACACCCAGCTGTTTCACCAAGAGCTGTCCAAAGCACTCGAAGAGGCACAGCTTAAAGGCATCTTGCGACCTAATGTCGACCTCAACCAAGTCTTCAACACCATCGCCACTTACATGCACTCCTGCCGTAGCGAATCCAGTAAAACACAAAAAGACGAATGGCTTCTCAATGTGCGAGAAACCCTATACACCTACATGCGTGGCCTCATGACCACCGATGCCATCCTGCGCTACGATGCACAAAAAGAACGCTTCCAGCAGTTATTCAACAAAAACGAGATAAATAATCATATAGAATAATAATAATGAAAGTAAAGCAACTCTTCTTCGCGTTACTATTCTCCGCCTTGGGACTTTCCACCCTTCAGGCTCAGAATGCCGAAACGCTACGGCTATCTCTATCTGAATCACAGCAGTATGCCGTCCAGCACAACTACTCACTACAGAACGCCAGCCTTGACGTACAGAAAGCAGAAGCCGCCAAATGGCAGACCCTCAGCTCTATGCTACCACAAGTCTCCTCTTCGTTCGATTACAGCAACATGCTGGGGTACGAGATGAGCTTCATGAATGGGATTTCCATCCCCTTGAATCCTTACGGCACCTTTGCCATGACGGCATCGGTGGCACTCTCGGCCTCGCAAATCATGGGCACCCTCATGAACGACATCTCCGTCAAAATGAGTGACATCAATCAGCGTCAGAGCGAACTCACCACGCGCACAGGTGTGAAGAGCGTCTACACCTCGATCCTGGTAATGGAGGAGGTAGTGAGTCTGCTCGACTCCACCCTCGGCAACATGCTCACCTTACAAGAGGCCACCCGCAAGAGCGTGCAGGCAGGAGCCGTCGAGTCCATCGAGCTCGACAAACTCAGCGTCCAAGTTGCCACCCTTCGCAACAGCATCACCTCCAACCGCCGTGCCCTCAAGATGCTCTACAGCTCACTCATCCTGCAATTAGGTGCCGACGGCAACACGCAGTTGGTGCTCACAACCCCGCTCGAACAGGTAATGAATGTGGATGAGGCTGCCCGACTCACCATGGGCGGTTTTAACATGCAAGACAACTACAACTACCAGCTGCTCGAAGAAAACGAAAAACTCTCCCAAATGCAGGTAACCAATGCCTGGCTGCAATTCACACCCACCGTCACCGCTTTCTACCAGTACAACGCCAAGACCTACTTCGGCAGGGAGGAAGGCATGAACATGACCCCGCCACAGATGGTTGGAGCCTCCATCAACCTGCCCATTTTCCAAAGTGGCAGCCGTCTTGCTGCCATCCGTCAGGCCAAGATTTCACAACAGGAGAACGCAAATACAAAGCAGCAAACCGAGGATGCCCTGCAGGTCCAGTTCAACCAAGACTGCTACAACCTCATCTCCGCCATCGAGAGCTACCAAATACAGAAAGAAAACCTGTCCGTCACCAAGCGTGTGCTCGACAACATCAGCAACAAATACCGCATCGGCTATGCCAGCAACCTCGAGGTAACCAATGCCAGCACCGACTTCATTACCGCTCAAAGCAATTACGTGCAGGCCGTCATGGAAGTCGTCACCGCCCAGATAGCCCTCGAAAATCTTCTTGGAAAAGACAAATAACAACATCCACCTACTACCCCATTTTTCGATAATAAAAAATTATAACATAATATGAACAAAGCATTCCAATTTGCTGCCCTCTGCCTGGCTCTGTTCAGCCTGGCTGCCTGCGGTGGCAAACAGCAACAAGCCACACCCTCCCAGCAGAAGGAGGCCGAGAAAGTAAAAGTGCAGCTGCTCCAATCCGAGCGTATCGCAAAAACCATCGAACTTTCCACCACACTCGAGGGCTACGAGACTATGAATGTCTCACCCAGTATCACCGGCCACATCGAGCACATCTACGTGGAGGTGGGCAGTCGCGTGAGCAAAGGATCCCCGCTGGTGCGTATGGACCAAACCCAGCTCAACACTACCCGCATCAACCTCGCCAGCCTTAAAGTGGAGCTCGACCGTGTGGCCGAGCTGAAAGCCGCCGGCAACATCAGCCAACAGGTTTACGACCAGACTAAGGCACAGTATGACCAGCTGGTGGAAACCGAGCGTTTTCAGAACGAGAACACCTTCGTAAAAGCTCAGTTCAATGGCGTCGTGAGTGCCAAGAACTACGAGGACGGCGAGATGTACACCGGAGCCCCCATCCTCACCCTAACCCAAATCAGCCGCCTCAAAGCCCTCATCAATGTACCTGAGAGCTATTTTCCCCTGGTGAAACAAGGCATGAAACTCGACATCGTCAGCGAGATCTACCCCAACCAAACTTTCCCCGCCACCATCGAAATCGTATATCCCACCGTCGATCCTAACACCCATACCTTCCAATGCAAGCTCAACATTCCCAATGGAGGCGAAAAAATACGTCCTGGCATGTACGTCAAGACCAAACTGGCCTTAGGCGAAGTAGATGCCATCGTGGTTCCCTATCAGAGCGTGCTGAAGCTCACGGGCAGCAACGACCGTTATGTCTTCACTTACAAAGACGGTGAGGCCCACCGTGTGGCCGTCACCCTTGGCCAACGCTACGACGACCGCATCGAAATCATCCCCATGCAGCCCGGTGAGTTGAAAGAAGGCGACCAGCTCGTCGTTACCGGCATGGGCCGTCTGGTAGACGGAAGCCCCCTCGAAATAGTTACCGACTCCCTCTAAAACTCCTTCTATAGCATTATGGCAATATACAAAACAGCTATCAACAAGCCCATCACCACGGGCCTGATATTTGTGGCCATCGTCATCTTAGGCCTCTTCTCCCTCTCGCGGCTGCCTATCGACCAGATGCCCGAGATGGACCCGCCCTACGTGACCGTGATGACCACCTATGCCGGCGCCAATGCCAGCGACATAGAGACCAACATCACCAAAATCATCGAGAACTCGCTCAACTCGGTGGACGGCTTGAAGAACATCACCTCCACCTCGCAGGACAACCTCTCGATTGTCTCCTTGGAGTTTGAATGGGGCAGCGACCTCGACGAGGCCCTTAACGACATACGCAGCTACGTGGACCTGCTCTACGACAACCTGCCCGACGGAGTGAGTCGTCCCACCATTCTTAAGCTCAACAGCAGCGCCATGCCCGTGCTGGTATATGGCTTCACCGCCAAGGAAAGCTATCCCGGACTTGACAAAATACTAGAGGACAACGTCACCAACGAGCTCAACCGCGTGAATGGCATCGGCAATATCTCGGTGAGTGGAGCGCCCGAACGCTACATCTACATCGATCTTGACCCCCGCCAGCTCGAAGCCTACCACCTCAGCGTAGAGGCCGTCGGCTCTGCCATCAGTTCCAACAACCTGGACGTGGCCTCCGGCACCGTGAAAATGGGCAAGGAACAGTACCAGATGCGCGTAAAGAGTGAGTATGAAGAGAGCGCCGAAATCAACGACATCATGGTTGCCAACGTAGCGGGCAAGCCCATCTACGTACGCGACCTGGCCACCGTGCGCGACACCATCAAGGACCTCTCGCTTGACGAGAAGATCAATGGCCACGATGGTGCCCGAATGACCATCTCCAAGCAGACCGGTGCCAACACCGTGGCCATTGCCCGCGAGGTACACGCCAAACTGGCACAGATACAGAAAGAGCTGCCGCCCGACATACAGACCACCCTAATCCGCGACGAGTCGGAGGAAATTGAAAACGCCATCAGCGGCCTCTTCAGCTCCATCTTCTACGCACTTCTCTTTGTGGTACTGGTGGTGCTCATCTTCTTGGGCAACTGGCGCAGCACCATCATCATCGGCCTCACCATCCCTATCTCGCTGGTCACCTCATTTATCTATCTGCTATTGGCCGACAGTTCGCTGAACATCATCTCTCTGGCATCTCTCACCGTGGCCATCGGCATGGTGGTGGACGATGCCATCGTGGTGTTGGAAAACATCACCAAGCATGTTGAACGCGGCGAGAGTCCGCGCGAGGCAGCCATCTACGCCACCAATGAGGTGTGGACCTCGGTCATTGCCACCACCCTAGTCATCGTGGCGGTGTTCGTACCCCTCACCATGCTGCCTGGCATGGCAGGCATCCTCTTCAAGGAACTTGGCTGGATTGTCACCATCGTGGTGTGCGTCTCCACCGCTACCGCCATCTCGCTCATTCCTATGCTTTCCAGCTTGCTGCTGAAAGAGAAGCCCTTCTTCCTCACCAAGTTGGAAGAGGAAGAGTACAAGCGCAAACACCAAGAGAAAACCTTCAGTTGGGAGAATACCTTCGGCAAGTGGTTTGCTGCCATCGAGCGCTGGTATGCCGGCGTGCTCACCTGGGCCCTCCACCACAAGCGCATCACCCTCCTCGTGGCCTTTGCTGTCTTCGTAGCCTCTCTCATCCCGCTCTTCACAGGCAAGATTGGCATGGACTATATGAAAGACCAGGACAACGGCCGTATCAGTATCACAGCCGAACTGCAACGCGGCACCCGCATCGAGGAGACTCTGAAAACCGCGCGCAAAATGGAAGCCGACATTGATGAGCTCTTCGGCGACATGGTGCTGGGCACCTCCACATCGGCTGGCTCAAACGACGATGCCGGCTTTGCTGCCCTCTTCAACAGCACCACCAACAACAAGATCAGCATGAATGTGCGCTGTGTGAAGAAGTATGACCGCGACCTCACCATTTTCCAAATGCAGGAGATGCTGCGTAAGAAATTTGCCGAGTACCCAGAGCTCAACCGCGTAATTGTATCGGAAGGCGGCATGGGTGGCGGCAACAACCGCTTGAGCATCGAGGTTTACGGCTACGACTTCGACCAGTCGTATCAGTTTGCCCAAGAACTCATCCGTCGCGTGCAGGCCAATGTGGCCGGAGCTCGCGACTGTAACATCAGCCGTGACGAAGACCGTGCCGAGCTGAAGATTGTCTTTGACAAAGAGAAACTGGCCTACCACGGCCTAACCAGTGCCGCCGTGGCCACCAGTGTCCGCTACCGCGTATACGGCATGAACTGCGGATTCCTGAAAGAGGATGGTGACGAATACAACATCGTCTGCCGCCTCAAAGAAAACTACCGCAGCAGCATCACCGACATTGAAGAGCTGCCCCTCACCACCGCCACCGGACAAACCATCAAGCTGAAAGAGCTGGCCCGCGTGGAAGAATACTGGGTACCCCCAACCATCCAACGCAAGAACCGCCAACGCTACCTCACCGTCAGCGTCACCCCCTTCGGAGCCTCGTTGGGCGAAGTGGCGCAGGGTGTACAGGCCGAAATAGACAAGATGAACCTGCCACAAGGCATTCATACCCACTTGGGAGGCAGCTATGAAGACCAGCAGGAGAACACCCGCAACATGGGCATCTTAGCCCTCCTCATCATCATGCTCGTCTACATCGTCATGGCATCGCAGTTCGAATCGTTCTCCAAGCCCTTCATCATCATGTTCTCCATCCCGTTTGCCATCACAGGTGTCATCCTTGCACTACTCATCACCGGTACCAACCTCGACATGGTAGGCTCGTTGGGCATCATCCTGCTCATCGGCATCGTGGTGAAGAACGGCATCGTGCTGGTCGACTACATCAATCTCATGCGCGAGCGCGGCATGAAACTCTACGAAGCCATCGCAGCATCGGGACAGAGCCGTCTGCGCCCTGTTCTCATGACCGCCTTCACCACTATTCTGGGCATGGTTCCCATGGCCACCAGCCGAGCCGAAGGCTCGGAGTTGTGGACCACCTTGGGCATCGTAGTCATTGGCGGCTTGCTGGTTTCCACCATCGTCACTCTGGTGGTGGTACCTGTGCTCTATGGAATCTTTGAACGACGCGACGAAGCCGACAAACTCGCCCGTAAACGCAAGAAATTCATCTTCATGAATATCGAATTAGAAAAGTGAACGGCATAAAATGCACAATGGATAAGTAATAACAATGGCTCTATTTCTGTTGACGCTAATCAGCCATACTTTATATCAGAGCGTTACCCATTTCTTGTCCATTGTGCAGTTTTGTTGGCAATAAAACTATTTATCTAAACTTATAAACTTGTAATAAAGACGATGAAAAGTATAATGATAGTCTTCAACCAGGCAAGTACCGAGCGTGTGGAGTATCTGCTGGATACCCTCGAGGTGCGTGGCTTCACCTTTTGGGAGAATGTGCAAGGACGGGGGCACCTCAACGGCGAGCCCCACCGCGGCACCCACACATGGCCTGAAATGAACAATGCCGTCATGACCGTTGTCGAAGACGACAAAGTGGACAACATACTCCTCGCCGTGCGCAAACTGGACAAGCGCAACGAGGAAGTAGGCATCCGCGCCTTCGTATGGAACATCGAGCAAATGGCATGAGTGGTGACGGGTCAACGATGACCAATTATGTTTACTTTAACTACATATAGTGATTCACCTTCCTATAAAATCACTGACAATAATTAATCAGTAGTTTTGAAAAAGGCAGTACTTTTGCAAATGAAAATCAGAGAGAACATAAACCTTTTGTCATAACGCTAAGTCTTTGGTTTTTAGGATTAATAAATGTACGGCTGCCCCTCGAATTCGAGGGGCGGTTGATTTTTTATGTCATACAATAATAACATGATTCTCTCGTTATCACTCACATGAAAAAACAACTAATTGCTTTTCTCCTTCTCATATCGTTTTTCCCCACCCTGTGGGCTCAGGACGACGATGCCACACTCTCTGCCAGCCAACTGCGCGAAAAAGGTGTCAATGCCCAGCGTATCGGACTCACAGAGTTGGCCGAACGCTACTACCGCCAAGCCCTCGCCACCCCCGAAGGTGACCCTTCCGGGCAGACCCAACAGCTGCTGGGCATTCTCTGCGAGGAGAAAGAATACTTTGACGAAGCCATCGTCCTCCTCGACCAGAGCAACACCTCCGAGGCCCTTGCCCACCAAGCCTTCTGCCTCCTTCAACTGGGCATGCTGGACAGCGCCAGCCATGTCGCCGCCCGCGCCATTGAGCTCGACACAGGATCCGCTCTGGCCATGACCATGATGGCCTATGTCGAGACACAGCGCGACAACCATATCAATGCCATTTCTTGGGCCAACAGAGCCCTCAAGGCCAATCCAAAATTCGCACGCGGCGAAAACGTGATGGGTTACATTCAGTTCCGCAAAGGCAACCATGCCGAGGCCATGCGCCATTTCAAGAAAGCAATCCAACTCGACAGCACGCTGGCCGATGCCTACTACAACCTGGGCACCCTCTACTGCATTCGCAACAGCCAAGAAATGGCCATAAAACTCCTCAAGCAGGGTCTCCGCCGCAATCCCCGCAACATCAGGCTCTATACCGCATTAGCCTACGCCTATCGTATGCGACGCGACGCTCCCCGCGCCTTGGAATGCTACAATGAGATTCTCGAAATCGACAGCCTCCACACGCCCACCCTCAACCGCATCGGTGTCCTCTACTGCGACCAAGGCCACTACGACCAAGCCATTGCCTATCATCGCCGCGCACTCAACATCCGTCCTAACGATGCCTCCGCCTACAAGTACATCGGCCAGGCATACAACAAATGGGGCAAATACGACAAAGCCATCCAAAGTTTCATCCGCTCTACCAACCTCTGCACCACCGACCCCGAAACCTACCTTTACCTTGCCGAACTGTACGGCAACCAAAAGAAAGGCGAACGCAAGCAGCAATCAGCCTACAAAAAAGCCGCCCGCCTCGGAAACAAAGAAGCCCAAGCATGGCTCGTAAAAAAAGGCATTGGATGGTAAAGTCTCAAAGACTACTAAAACCGAATAAAATAGTTCGTTTCTTCGCAACAGACGTTTTCTCGCCTCGGCATAGTGCAAACACTTCGTGATTTGCCCTCTGCTCTCGGCTTATCGAAAACGTTCTAAAACGAATATAAACATCAAATAAATGTAATCGAAATGGCGTATGGGGTGTGGAACGGTGTGGGACATGATGGTGGAGGGTGTTGAGGTGGATGGAGGGTGTGTTTGGCGGGATGGGTGGAGAAAAAATTTTCGCTATGTCAAAAAAAAAGCGTTACTTTGCAAATTCTTTAGCGCACACAATATATAATATGTAATAATAAAAAGTCTGATAGATATGGGATTGGGGCCGTGCGCAGAGAAGTGGAATATGCATTGGAAAAATAAAAAGTGAATAAAGATATATGAAAAATCTTGTAATTGTTGAGTCGCCCGCTAAGGCAAAGACTATTGAGAAATTTCTGGGCAAGGACTATGTGGTGAAGTCGAGCAACGGACACATCCGCGACCTGGCCAAGAAGGAGATGAGCATTGACATCGAAAACCAGTACGAACCCGAATACGAGATTACGGAGGAGAAACACAAATTGGTGTCGGAACTGAAGAAAGCTGTGAAGGAGGCTGACATGGTGTGGCTGGCATCCGATGAGGACCGTGAGGGAGAAGCCATCGCGTGGCACCTGCAGGAGACCCTGAAGCTGAACCCCGAGCACACGCAGCGCATCGTCTTCAACGAGATTACCAAGAATGCCATTCTCCACGCCATAGAGACTCCGCGCAGCATCGACCTGAACCTAGTGGATGCCCAGCAGGCACGCCGTGTTCTGGACCGTCTGGTGGGCTATGAGATCAGTCCCATCCTGTGGGCCAAAATCAAGCCCGCCCTGAGTGCAGGCCGCGTGCAGAGCGTTGCCGTGCGCCTGATTGTGGAGCGCGAAGAGGAAATCAAGAACTTTGAGAGCCACAGCTACTACCGCGTCACCGCCCAGCTGCATCCCGCCAACGGCCGCATGCAGGTGCTGGCGGAGCTGAGCCGCCGCTACGACACCAAGGAGGAGGCACAGGCCTTCATGCAGAGCTTGGTGGGCTGTGCCTTTAAGGTGCAGACCATCGACACCAAGCCCGCCAAACGCACCCCCGCACCGCCTTTTACCACCTCCACGCTGCAGCAGGAGGCTAGCCGCAAGCTGGGATTCAGCGTGGCACGCACTATGCAGATAGCCCAGCAGCTGTATGAGAGCGGATACATCACCTACATGCGTACCGACAGCGTGAACCTGAGCGACCTGGCTCTGGAGATGGCCAAGAACGAGATTACGAACCTCTACGGCGAGAACTACGTGAAGACCCGCCGCTATCAAACTAAGACCAAGGGAGCCCAGGAGGCCCACGAGGCCATCCGCCCCACCTACATGGAGAATACCACCGTGAACGCCGATGCCGCCCAACGTCGCCTGTATGAGCTCATCTGGAAACGTGCCATTGCCTCGCAGATGGCCGATGCCGACATCGAAAAGACCATCGTGGAAATCAATATCTCGGGTCACGAAGAGAAATTTATCTGCCAAGGGGAGCAGGTGCGCTTTGACGGTTTCCTGAAGGTGTATATGGAGTCGACCGACGACGAACCCGAGGAAAGCCCCGACACCAGCCGCGCCCTGCCCAAGTTGGTGGAAGGCATGCAGCTGACCCTCGACCACGCCGAGGCCCTGGAGCATCACACCCAACACGCCCCCCGCTACACTGAGGCAAGCCTGGTGAAGAAACTGGAAGACTTAGGCATCGGTCGTCCTTCAACCTATGCTCCCACCATCAGCACCATCCTGAAACGCGAATACGTCATCAAGGAAGACCGCGAGCCGGTGACGGTGGAGTGCCAGGCCATCGTGCTGAAAGACGGCACAGTGAGCACCGAGTTGCGCACCGAGAAATGCGGTGCCGAGAAGGGCAAACTCTTCCCCACAGACATCGGAACCGTGGTAAACCAGTTCTTGATGGAGCATTTCACCGACATCATCGACTACAACTTCACCGCCACCGTGGAGAAAGACTTTGACGATATTGCCGCTGGCAAGAAAGAGTGGCGCAAGGTGATAGACAAGTTCTACGTGCCTTTCCACAAGAACATTCGCCAGACCCAGCAGAACAGCCACCGCACCACTGGCAGCCGCCTCATCGGCGTGGACCCCAAGAGTGGCAAAAACCTCTACGCCAAGATTGGCCGCTACGGCACCCTGGTGCAACTGGGCGACACCTCCAACGAGGAGAAACCCAAATTTGCTAGCATGAAGAAGGGGCAGAGCATTGAGACCATCACCCTAGAGGAGGCCCTGGCTCTGTTTGAGCTGCCCCGCGTGGTGGGACAGTTTGAAGGCAACGACGTGATTGTAAGCATCGGCAAGTTCGGCCCCTACGTGCGACTGGACAAGAAATTCTATTCGCTCTCCAAGAACGACGACCCCTACGAGGTGGACCTGGACCGTTGCATACAAATCATCAAGGTGAAACGCGACGCAGAAAAAGAGAAAGAGCGTCTGCGCGCCCTCTACCCCCACGAGATAGGAGTGCATGAGGGCGAGGTGGTGAGCTCAAACATTGGTCGCTACGGTCCCTACCTGACCTACAAGAACGAGAATTTCCGCCTGCCCAAGGCAGCAGACCCTCTGACCATGAGTTTGGAGGAAGCCGTTGAAATCATACAGAACGCCAGCGTGAAGAAGCCTCGCGGCCGTAAAAAGAAAATTGAAAAATAAAAAAAATATATTCATCCTCACCCACTACAGTACTTTGTACAATGTGCAGATAACTGCTACCTGTTGACTGCACATTGTACATTGTTCATTTTTTATCACGCACACCGAAACTGTTAACCGAAAATGGCAATACTGAGCATCGTCATCGTCAACTACAATGTTAAATACTTCTTGGAGCAGTGCTTGGAGTCGGTGTATCATAGCGACCTGACATGCAAGGTGCATCCCAACGAAGAGCTGCGCCTGGAGGTGTTTGTGGTAGACAACGCCTCGGTTGACGGATCGGTAGAGATGGTGAGGGAAAAATTTCCACAAGTAGAGTTGATTGCCAATGAGGAGAATGTGGGGTTTGCCCGTGCCAACAACCAAGCTCTGCGTCGCTGTCATGGCGACCTAATGCTGCTGCTCAATCCCGACACGGTGGTAGAGCACGACACCTTTGCCAAGTGCGTCGACTTCTACGCCACCCATCGCGACTGCGGTGGTTTGGGGGTGAAAATGATCAACGGCGAGGGGGCCTACCTGAAGGAGAGCAAGAGAGGATTTCCCACACCAGCCGCCTCATTCTACAAGATGAGCGGCCTCATCCACCTCTTCCCCCATTCAAAACGCATTGCTGCCTACTACATGGGCCACCTCAGCGACGACGAGACCCACCGCATAGACATCCTGCCAGGAGCCTTCCTGATGATTAGCCGCGAGGCAATGGAAAAGGTGGGACTGCTGGACGAGAGCTACTTTATGTACGGTGAGGACATCGATTTCTCTTGGCGCATCAAGCTGGCAGGTTTTGAGAACTACTACTACCCCGACACCCGCATCATCCATTACAAGGGCGAAAGCACCAAGCGGGGCAGCATGAACTATGTGTACACCTTCTACAACGCCATGGCCATCTTTGTCAACCGCTATTTCTCAGGCAGCAATGCCAAATTCTTCAACCTGTTGCTGCATCTTGCCATCTGGGGACGCGCCTCGCTGGCATGGATGAAAAGGGTGGTGCAGGCCGTTGCGCTTCCTGTGGCAGACTTTGGAGTGGCCTTTGCCGGCTTCTGGGGTCTCAAGCAGCTGTGGGCCACCTATTGGGCCTCGAACGTGCATTATTACCCACCTCAGTACACCTGGGTGGTTATTCCTTGCTACATTCTGCTGCTGATGCTGTGCAGCTGGCTTTATGGTGGCTACCAAAAACCACTGAAAGCCATCAGAATTGTCAAAGGTATGATGGTGGGCACAGCGGCCCTACTGGTGTTCTACTCGCTGCTGAACGAGAGCCAACGTTACTCGCGTGCCCTGCTGCTGTTGGGATGTGGCTGGACGCTGCTTTCCACCTTGGGAATCAGAGGGATGCTGAGCATGCTGCATGTGGAGGGCTACATCCTGAGGCCTAAGGCTTTGCGTAGCTGCATCATTGTGGGTGGCGAAGCTGAGTCGGCCCGCGTCAAACAACTCTATGAGTCGTTGGGCTGTGCCCAAATAGTGCACATCATGAGCCCCATTCCCGACAGCCAGAAGCTGAACGACACCCTGCACATCTATCGCGCCGACGAAGTGATTTTTTGCAGCAAAGACCTCACGGTACAGCAGATCATCGACCTGATGACCGAACTGAGCCAACTCCCCGGCCGTCGCCAACAGGTGGAATACAAGATTGTGCCCAGCGACAGCGACTTCATCATCGGCAGCAACACCATCAACAGCACAGAAGATCTCTATGCCGAGGTACTGCAAACGGTGGTGAGCCCGCTGAATCGCCGCAACAAACGACTATTCGACATCGTCACCGCGCTGATGCTCATCCTCCTCGCGCCCCTGCTTTTCTGGTTCCAACGGCGCAAGAAACTCTATTTTGCCCATTGTTGGAAGGTGCTCATCGGCCAAAAGAGCTGGGTAGGCACCCGCGGCAAAGAAACGCGCCCCGGCATCTTCGGTCCCGAGCATGCCCTCTCTGCACATCCCAAGCACCTGAGTGCCGAACTCAAGCAACGGCTGCAACTGCGCTATCTGCGCAACTATAAACTCTCCACCGACCTGCAAATACTCACCAAAAACATTTTCAACATCTAACACACACCATGAGAAAACTCACCCTCCTCTTCTTCCTATTAGTGGCAACCCTGTCGTTGCAGGCACAGCAGCGCATACAGGCCTACCTGAATGCCGGCACCACGCTGTCGCAGGTTGAAGGCGACGAACTGAAAGGTTTCAGCCACCTGGGCTTCACAGGGGGCGTAGGTGCCTGGATTCATCTCGACGACAGAGACCGCTGGGCACTGGCCGTGGAAACCGACTACAACTGCCGCGGCATAGCCAATCACAAAAGCTCCAGCGAGAACTACTACAACATACAGCTTGACCTCCACTATGTAGACATCCCCGTCACCCTTTTCTTCCACGATCCCTACGGAGGCCTACAGATAGGTCTGGGCATGGTCTACAGCCGCCTAGTGGCACAACCCCACGGCACCGTCTTCTTCAACCCAAACTTTTTTATACCCGACAGTAGCGACATGAAGTTCCTGAAGGACGACCTGGCACCAGCCATAGAGATGCGTTTCACCGTGTGGCAGAACCTCAAGCTTAGCGTTCGTTACCAGCGTTCGATTATTGCCATCAAGAAAGGCTGGACTTTCAAGATGGGCGACGAGACGTGGAGCAACGACTGCTACAACTCCTCGGTCTCCATTCGCCTGGCATGGCAGTTTGGCGAAGAAAACATCAAGACCCATAAGAAACGTAGACGATAGCCCTCATTCTGGTACTAACAAACATAAAAACAGATGAAAACAGCACTCTTCCCCGGCTCGTTCGACCCCTTCACCTCAGGACATGAGGCGATTGTGCGACGCGCTTTGGCACTCTTCGACAAAGTGTATGTGGCCGTGGGTGTCAACACCGACAAGCACTATATGTTCAGCACCCAAGAGCGCTTGGAGCAAATCAGAACCCTTTTTGCCCAGGAGCCTCGGGTAGAAGCCATCTCCTTCAGCGGCATGACCATCGACCTCTGCCACCAACTGGGAGCCCAATTTATCGTGCGCGGCGTGCGTAATGCGCAGGATTTGGAATATGAACAAACTATCGCCGCCGTCAACCATCAGCTGGATCCCAGCATCGACACCGTCATCCTCCTGGCCGACACGGCACACAAAGACATCAGCAGCACGCTCGAACGCGAACGCCTCACCCATCAAAAATAACGTCCTAACTATCGACACGCCCATCCTATATCTGAAAGGCGTTGGACCTGCCAAGGCCGACATTCTCGCCAAAGAATTTGACATTCACACCTTTGGCGACCTCCTTCATTATTTTCCTTTCCGTATGGTGGACCGTTCTCACATCAGCACCCTCGACAATTTCGACCCCAACGAGCCCTACCTCGTCTTCCGCGGTCGCATTAGCGACCTGCACACCATCACCTCTGGCCACTCCACCCGCATAGAAGCCACCTTCCACGATGGTACCGGCAGCATGACCTTGGTGTGGTTTCAGGGCCTCAAATGGGTCAAGGAAAGCATCCGTGCTGGTGTTATCTACGATGTGATGGGACACCCCACTCTCTATGGCGGCGACTACCAGCTGGCACACCCTGATTTGGAAGCTGCCAACCTCGACCAAGAGCAACCTCAGCATGCTTTCCTGCCCGTCTACCGCACTACCGAGAAAGCCAAGAACCGTGGTCTCGGCACCAAAGCCTTGGCCCGCATGACCGACAACCTGCTAAAAGCCATGCCAACCCACCTGCCCGAAACCCTCCCCGCCCCCATCGTGGCACAATACCACCTGATGGGACGCACGCAGGCATTGCGCAACATGCACTATCCAAAAACCATGGAAGCTTGGCAGCAAGCCGTCTACCGCGAGAAATTCGAAGAGCTTTTCTACCACCAACTCGACTATCAATACAGTCGCACCTCACGCCGCAACCACTCAGTAGGACACCTCTTTGCCGTGGTGGGCGACCATTTCAACAACTTCTACAACAACAACCTGCCATTCCCCCTAACGGGAGCGCAGAAAAGGGTTATCAAAGAGATACGCCAAGACATGCGCAGCGGCCGCCAGATGAACCGCCTGCTGCAAGGCGACGTAGGCAGCGGCAAGACTTTGGTGGCCTTGATGACCATGCTCATAGCCCTCGACAACGGCTGCCAAACCTGTCTGATGGCACCCACCGAGATATTGGCCCAGCAGCATTTTGCCAACTTCCAGAAAATGCTGGCGGGATTGGACATCAGCGTGGAACTGCTGGTAGGGTCGCTCAAACCCAGCCAGAAAAAGAAAATCAAGCAACGGCTGGCTGCAGGCGAGATAGACATTCTCATCGGCACCCACGCCCTGATTGAAAAAGACGTGGTTTTCAAGCAACTGGGCTACGTGGTCATCGACGAGCAGCACCGTTTCGGAGTAGAGCAACGCGCCAAGCTGTGGGGCAAAAACGTTCCACCACCCCATGTGCTGGTAATGACCGCCACCCCCATCCCCCGCACCCTGGCCATGACCCTCTATGCCGACCTCGACTGCTCGGTGATTGACGAGCTACCTCCCGGCCGCCAACCCATCCGCACTACCCATGGCACCGATGCCCAACGAGCCCTGCTGTTTCACTTTATGAAACAGCAGATTGCCCAAGGTCGGCAAATCTATGTGGTTTATCCCCTTATCAACGAGAGCGAAAGCCTCGACCTGAAAGACCTGATGGACGGCTACGAAAGCCTGTCGCGCAGTTTCCCCATGCCACAGTACCAGCTCAGCATCGTACATGGCCAAATGCCTGCCGATGCCAAAGCCTATGAGATGGACCGTTTCAAGCGAGGCGAAACCCACATCATGGTTTCCACCACCGTCATCGAGGTGGGCGTTGACGTTCCCAACGCCACCGTCATGGTGATAGAGAATGCCGAACGCTTCGGCTTGAGCCAGTTACACCAGCTTCGCGGCCGTGTGGGTCGTGGCGGCGGACAATCCTATTGCATCCTAATGACCAAAGACCAGCTGAGCCGCACCAGCAAGCAGCGCATAGACACCATGTGTTCCACCACCGACGGATTCCTCATCGCCGAAGCCGACCTCAAGTTGCGCGGCCCCGGCGACCTGCAAGGCCTACAACAAAGCGGCATGCTCGACATGAAGTTGGCCGACCTGGTGGATGACGAGCCGCTCGTACGTGCCACCCGCGACCTCATCCACAACCTCTTGCGCTCCGACCCTGACTTGCAACAACCCGACAACCGTCCGCTGCGCCAGCACATCGTCCAAAGCAACCTACTACCCCACTGGGACAAAATAAGCTAAACACCAAGCAGAACAATAATGATACTAAAAGCACTCAAAGGCAACACCCTCAGCTCCGGCGAACTGAAACTCTACGGTTTCGCAGAGGACGAACAACCCGTCGGTTGCATTGAGCTCTACAACTACGACCCAATCAACCGGCGTGCCGCCGTGGGCATCGTCGTCTCCAACGAACACCGCCACAAAGGCTACGGCCTGGCAATGGTCAACGCCCTTACCCTTTTCTGCCAAAGCAACACCTCGCTGCACCAACTCTATGCCGACATCGCCGCCACCAACCACCCCAGTCTGATAATTTTCCAACGTGCTGGTTATCAGCATTGCGCAACCCTGCGCGACTGGGTTATCCGCGCCGACCAATTTGTCGACACCTACCGTTATCAACTAATATTAGAATAATCTTAGAATAATAACTTCTCCACACCCCTGTGGAGGAAAAAAGACAAACAAGTGAAAAAGAAAACAACCATCATCCTTATTATCGTCGCCCTCGTGGTGCTACTGATGGCCATTGCCGGCACCTTGCTGGTGAAAAGCCAGAACCTGCGCATTGCTGAGCCCACACGTGTCAATGTGCCAGACAATGCCACCTATAGCGACCTCGTTGACAGCCTCGATGCCCACCATTGCATCCCCAGCCATGCTGTCTTCAACACCCTGGCACGGGCGCGCCGGCTACCTTCTCACATCAAGCCGGGCAGCTACCGGTTCAATCCCAACGAGAACATCCTTCTGGTCATTCAAACCCTCTACAGTGGCAAACAAACCCCCATCCGTGTCACCATCAACAAGAAACGCACCGTCCAACAGCTCTGCGATTACTTGGGCACCAAACTCGAACTCACCAGCGACAGCCTTCGCTTCCTCATGGAGTCGCCTCTCATCTGCAAACAGTACGGTGAGACCCCACAGACCATCATCGGCATGTTCCCTCAAAACACCTATGAACTTTATTGGAACATCACGCCCAAGGCCCTACTCAACCGCATGCTCAAAGAGTCCGACACCTTCTGGAACAGCCGCGATGCCCGCCTCAAAGAGGTAGGCCTCTCCCGCCAACAAGTGCTCACCCTCGCTTCCATCGTCGAAGAGGAGACCAACTGCAACGAGGAAAAACCCGACATTGCCTCTGTCTACCTCAACCGCTACCGCATCGGCATGCCCCTCCAAGCCGACCCTACCGTGCGCTTTGCCCTTGAAGATTTCGGCATCCAACGCATCCGTGGCAACATGCTCGAGGTGGAGAGTCCATACAACACCTATAAGTATGCCGGCCTGCCTCCCGGACCCATCTGCATACCCTCCGTTGCCTCCATCGACGCGGTGCTAAAAAACAAGAAAACCGACTATCTTTTCTTCTGTGCAAAGGAAGATTTCTCCGGCCGACATAATTTTTCTTCCACCCACGAAGAACATCTTTTCAACGCCAAAAAGTTTCATAAGGCTCTCAACGACCGAAACATAAGATAATACCTATATCCGTCGCGCATAACACCCTCTCAGAAAAAAAACAAAAAAAACTTGTTGTTTTCAAAAAAAGTTGTACTTTTGCAATTGGGTAAGTCTTATACGACCAGCTCCCATTGAATCCCCCAGGGTAGGAATACAGCAAGGGTGTTTGGTTGTAGCGGTGCGATATAAACAGCTTACCCTTTTTTTGTGTACCTATGTCAACAACGATAATACTATCCTACGCGCTCATCATTGTAGGCATCATCCCTTGGGCCCTGCTCATCCCCGGCCGTCGGCATGTGTCGCCGCGGTTCATGAATGCCATCAACATCTTCGGTGGAGCTTTTCTCTTTGCCTCCTGCTTCATCAACCTGGTGCCCCACATGTTCCTCACCGATGACCCCTACCGCTTCGTCACCCCCAATCTCCACTTTAAGATAGCCGCAGCCGTCATGGTGGGTTTCCTCATCCAGCTTTTGCTCGAACGGCTCACCCATGGGGCCGAACACGGCCACGACCATGTGCATGAGGATGACCATCCCGCTAAGAAGGGCGGACAACATGCCATCCTGGCACTACTCATCGGCCTCTGCATCCATGCCTTCCTCGAGGGCATGCCCATGGTAGACCCCGATGGCGACATCCACCAAGGGCTTCTTTACGGCATCGTGCTGCACAACATCCCCATAGCCCTGGTGCTGGTGGCTCTTTTCATGAGTCATAACTACGGCTTCTGGCGTTCCTTGTTGCTATTGGCCATCTTTGCCGTCATGACCCCGCTGGGTTCCCTCTGCAACCTCTACCTTATCCCCGAGAACGAGATGCTGCAGAGTCTCATCATGGGTGTGGTCGTGGGCATTCTGCTGCATGTGAGCGTCAGCATTCTCTTCGATCACCACAACACCTTCACTTGGGGCAAACTCCTGCTCATCCTCCTTGCCTTTGTCGCCGCCTACTACACCCCCGGTTGCCCCGAAATCTACGGCGCGCTCTAATCCCGCTTTATCCATCCAACAACACCCCCATCCAATGACCACCACCGAAACCATCAAAGACCTGCTGAACCGCAAGGAAACCTTGCGCAAGTTCCTCAACATAGAATCCCTCACCCAGCAGATTGCCGAGGAGGAGAAAAAAACCGAGGCCGCCGACTTCTGGAACGACCCCAAGGAAGCCCAGAAAGTGATGAAAGCCATCCAGTCAAAGAAAAGTTGGGTCACCGCCTTCAAAGAGGTGGACAGTAGTTGCGGCGACCTGCAAGTCCTAGGCGAATTCTTCGACAGCGGCGATGCCACCGAAGAGGAAGTGCTGCAACAAATAGCCATCACCCAACCCCTTGTCGAAGGTCTCGAGCTCAAGAACATGCTGCAAGGCGAGAGCGACCATTTCGATGCCGTCCTCTCCATCAATGCCGGGGCCGGCGGAGTGGAAGCTCAAGACTGGGCCGAGATGCTCATGCGCATGTACATGCGTTATGCCGAGACCCACAACTACCGCGTTGCCATCTCCAACATGCTCGACGGCGAAGGTGCCGGCATCAAGAGCGTTACCATGCAAATCGAGGGCGACTATGCCTTCGGCTACCTCAAGAGCGAGAACGGGGTCCACCGTCTTGTGCGCGTCAGTCCCTTCAACGCCCAGGGCAAACGCATGACCTCCTTTGCCTCCGTCAGCGTCACCCCCTTGGTCGACGACACCATCGAGGTGGTCGTGGACATGTCCAAACTCAGCTGGGACACCTTCCGCAGCGGTGGTGCCGGAGGTCAGAACGTCAACAAGGTAGAGAGTGGTGTGCGCCTGCGCTACCAATACAAAGACCCCTACACCGGTGCCGAAGAAGAGATTCTAATTGAGAACACCGAAACCCGCGACCAGCCCAAAAACAAAGAAAACGCCATGCGCCTCCTCCGTTCTCAACTCTACGAGCGCGAACTCCGCCACCGCCAGGAGGAACAGGCCAAAATCAAGGCCAGCCAGAAAAAAATCGAATGGGGCTCGCAGATACGCAGCTACGTAATGGACGACCGCCGCGTCAAAGACCACCGCACCAACTATCAAACCGGCGATGTCACGGGCGTGATGGACGGCAAAATCGACAACTTCATCAAGGCCTACCTAATGGAGTTCGGAGGAAGATAAACAATCAGTTCACCGCAAACCCAATCCGCCTACCCATTGTCTTCTGGTCGTGTTTGCGGCCATTGTAGGACTGGTGTTGGCGTTCATACTCCTTTTCAGCTTTAAGGTCCACCGAAGGGATAGTCTCGCCAATAGCTTTCATCAGCAGGGCCATATCTATGGGCCATTGTCTACCCTTGCCTTCGTTCATCGCCTTATCAAACGCCATCCGGCACGCCTTCTTCACCACATAGCTCACGTCGCTCATCGTGAAACCCTCCGTCAGCGCCACCAGCCTATCTAAGTCCACATCCTTGTGGCAGGGCTTCCCCTTCAACTCCAAGGCAAAAAGCGCACGGCGGTTGTCGTCGTCGGGCAACGGCACATACACTAGCTCTTCCAATCGTCCCGTGCGCAGCACCGCGGGGTCTATTTGCTCAATGCGGTTGGTCGTCCCCACCACAAAGATGCCGCGGCGGCTACACCCATCCAGCTGAGTGAGGAACTCGTTCACCTCGCCGCTGAGGGCAGCATTACCCCCCAGCGTGCTCCGTGAGGGCACCAGTGCGTCAATCTCGTCAAACACCAGCAGCGAGGGGGCATTCTCCTCTGCCTTCTTAAACAAATCGGCTATCATCGTCTCGCTGCCGTGAATGTAGATGCTGCCCAAGTCGCTCGGACGCACAAAGCTAACCTTTAATCCCACCTCCTCTGCCAGCCGTGCTGCGATATACGACTTGCCGCATCCCGGAGGACCATACAGCAGCATCCCGTTAGGTGGACGGATGCCGTACAACTCCGCCATGCTGGGATTGCGCAGTACATTGATGTAATTGCGGGTCAGGTTGCTCTTCAGCTCCTCCATCCCTGCCACCAAGTCAAAACCGCCACCCGCCGTCCTACCCATCTTGACATGTGTCTCAGGGCGGCCGTCGTTCTCCTTAGAGAAAAAGGAGTCTAATTCCTCTTCATCCGTGTCGGAAATGCTATCTGCATCCTCAACATTACTTGAACGGCTATCCACCAGCTCCTTCATCATATTCAGCATAGCATAATCCAAATCCAGACAGAACGACTGCAAGTTGGGATACCGCCGCGTCTTGCAAGCCAATCCCTTGCGAATCACCTTGGCCATGCACTCCGGCAACTCCGAGAAATCATATTCACACCTACGCAGCTTGGCAAGCAAGCGTTTGCTCTCTGTCATCGTAGGCTTTGGGTGCCAAAGAGACAAGTCCCACGGCATGTGACCACCAACAATAAAACAAGCAATCGCCGCCATGGCATACACGTCGCAACTAAGCGAGCAGTTACCTGTCAGCATCTCTGGCGATTTATACTGCAGGCCATCGTTGTTTGCGAGTTGTCGTCTCACCCTCGTGTCGCCTCTGTCGGCATGGTGCCAACCAATCACATAGGGTTCACCATCCTCCTCACCACTTATATAGATATTGTCCAGCGTAAGGTTAAAGTGGGCACAACCCGGAAACACCTCCCACAACCACCTCAACCGATTGCACACCTTCATGAGTAGCTGAACAAAAAAGTGTCGGTCTTTCTCAACATTCATCACCATATACAAATCCAATGGCACGCCGATTATCCGTTTCATACACATCCAGCATAGGTTTCCCCTTCTGACACTCACACCCAGATTGTACACTTCTGGAGCCAGCTTCTTTTGCAAACCCATGACAAAATAAAACTCCGCTGGCACGGCAATGTCCTCCAGCTCATACACACTCCCCCTGTATGCCTCCATGTCATACACCACCAGCACCCCGCTCTCGCGGTTTTCACACTCCACATCATACACCGTGCGGTAATCATAGCTATTGCTCATCACCTTTCTGATGAGATACCCCTCAAACATTCTCCCCGAAACAAACAATTCCATACAATCCAAAATTTAAAAATAACACAATAACTATCAACAGAAACTGGCACACTATTCCCACTCCTCCATCAACTGCTTTATATACGGACTGTCGCGCAGGTTCTTCAACCCGTGTTTCAACAGCTGACGGATACGCTCGCACGTCACCCCCAACAACATGGCCGTCTCTTCTATACTGTATTCGCGGTCCACCCCTATGCCGAAGATGTACTGGATTACCCGTCGGTCGATGACAGGCAACTGTTTTATCGCCTTCTTCAGCAGCAGGTTCAGCGACTCGTTGGCCACCCCATCGTCAGGTCGTGGGGCATCCTCGTCGATGAGCATGTCGGCAGCCGTCGAGTCGCTTCCATCAGCCACGGGCCTGTCAATAGAGCTGTTGCTCTTTGCCCCTGCCCCCAGCCAATCCAGCAGAACCTTCTCGTCACCCATAGCCTCTTCCACCTCCTCAAGGGTAGGCACGCGCTGCAGTTCCTGCTCCAGGAGCATCACCCTCCTACGAGCCTTGCCCAGCAAAGCCATCTGGTTGGCCGGCAGCGTCACCAAGTTGCTCTGCAAATCAATTGACTGCAGTATCGACTGTCTGATCCACCACACCGCATACGAGCAGAACTTAAATCCCCTCGAGGGGTCGAAACGTGTGGCCGCCTTAATCAGCCCCAAGTTGCCTGCGCTAATCAAGTCGCACAGCTCAATGCCACGCCCCTGATAGTTCTTGGCCGTAGACACCACAAAGCGCAGATTGCCCCTCACCAGCAGGTCCAACGCCTCTTGGTCGCCCTTCTTGACACGCAGCGACAGTACCACCTCCTCGTCCGGCGTCAGCTGTCGCTCCTTGGCGATGTCCTTCAAATAACTCTCCACCGAACGGTCGTTACGCGACGTAACGCTCCTGTAAATTTTCATTTCTCTCATCTTAGTGCTTCTTTTTGAGATTTGTTAAACAAAAGTGCGTCCACCACTACCCGACTTCTCTATCAGAAGTCAGTTTTAATCAACTTTACCGACAAGCGTAGCCCATTGCAGCCTTTGCAATGAATGCCAGACTCCATCAACATGCCGCCTCTTGGCGGTGAAGTTAATCACGGATAGTGCCGGATGAACGCGGACTCCTATCCTTCATTCATTTTTTATAACTTTTGGGGAGAATTATTCTCTTAAGATTGTGCTTTTAATCATAGTGCTTACTTTCAATTACTTACATTAATATATTTGATACCCAACAAGTTGAGAGAAAACAACGATTAACTCAAAGGCTCCAAAAAAACACTAAGTGTTGTAAACCATAGCAATTTATCAGTAAACTCTCGAACATTGTTACACCGACAAAAGTACATAGATTTTCCCACATGGCAAAACGAAAATGCACATTTCAAATGTTAAAAAATCTATCTTCGTGAAAAACAGCAGCATTCAGCCGCACTCCCGCAGCCTTCCTATCTCTCTTGCCTGAAGACCATCGGTCGGTGTTTTGGTTCAGCCCGTCGCAACGGAACACGGTAATCGTCGTTGTTGGCAGCAGCCAAGGTGCCTCAACAAGCCGGTACTGCCCAAGAAAGCCTTGCAGTCACAGCATCATCAATCGTGGTGATGCTCGTGGTCATGCTCATGTTCGTGGTGATGCTCCCGAAAGTCCTTTGGGGTGATGACCTCCTGAACCACCTCTACACCATCTTTGTCGAAATACTTGTATACAACCGTTACGCCAGTACTCGTATACATTTGGTCGTGCGACAGCAAATGCACAATGGACTCTTTCTGTTCCTTGACTCTTTTGTCAAACGCCGCCCTGTCCATCTCCTTTATTGCTCGCGACAGGGTAATCTCGAAAGTGAGCGTAACCGTGGCCGAGTCAAACTCGCAGCCGGTAATGGCGGTATATTCATCCACCTGTTGTGGACAGCTCACTCGAGTACTCTCGGCGTTGTAGGCAAGCATCTTCATCGAAACCCGTTTCACATCCTCCTCGCTGGGCTTGGTGGCCAATTCGTTGCTTGTCATTTCTATCATCCTTATCTCAGCGCCATTAGTGTCGCCATAGACATACCTAACCGTTGTTCCGCATTGCTGAATCAAGGGAGCCAGGTAGTCCTGTTCGAAATCCTGTCTCAGCAGCACCTTCAAATCCTGCTCACTCATATTGCGATAATGATTGCGTTCCAATTGCTGGTGAGCGGCAGAAATCCTCAAGATATTGCTATAATAAGTAACCCTATTGGCCTCGGCATCATAGGTAACGCTGTCGAGCGACATTGTCACTCCCACAGCCGGTGTGTGGGCGTTGACCGATGCCACAGCCCCAGCCAATGACTGCCTTGCATCGTCTTTGATGTTTTTATTCAACACGCAGTGGGCAATTATCAGCGCCACAATCAGCAGCAATGCTGCCAACAGCAAATACCACCCCCTGCGTCTACGTTTCCCCTCGGCACCGCTCCCATTCTGCACCTCACCATTCCCTGCTTGGGTCTTTTTTTCATCATTTGCAACGTTATTGTCCATAATCTCTACCGTGTTATTTTCACTATAAACCTAATATTCATTTCATTATCAAACACCCCCCACACCCCTACTCCTGCAAAAATACACAAATTTCACGACATACGCACACAGCGAGACAAATAATATTGCCTGTGGACAACACCAGGCGCAATAGCGACAGAACACGGGCACCTGTACCATCGATGGCACCAACCTCGACCCCAATGGCGGACGGATACGGCTGACCTCGGCAAACCGCAGCCGAAGCCATGTCGACCACAGTTAACACGGCCGTCATTCCGAAAAAGCAGAATCCGAAAAATCCTTAATGACAGTTGACAGTTGACAGTTGACAGTCTGTTGGAGGGGAAAAAGAGGGCAGACGGAAACCCCCTCCGTTGCGGCAGATTTACGCTCTGACGCAAAATATTATAAGGATTTGCCATCCGTAAAGCAATAACTCTCACAGAAAACGCAGAGTTTATCTCTGTTGCGGCAGATTTGCAATCTGACGCATAATACTATAAGGATTTGCAATCCGGAATGCAATAACTCTCGCAGAACTCGTAGAAAACGCAGATTTTACTATCAACTTTCAACTACTCTAAACTCTAATCTTTCAACTCTCAACTTTCAACTCTCAATAACCAACAACCCATAACCAATAAACATTAAACTCAATAACCAATAACCTCTCAATTATAGAACATCGAAAAAAACGAAAAAACACGAATGTGCAAGCTAAAGCTTGGGAAAACTCTCGCAGAAAACGCAGATTTTACTATCAACTTTAAACTCTCAATAACCAATAAACTATAACCAATAAACTCTCAACTCTCAATAACCAATAACCTATAACCTATAAACATTCAATTATAGAACATCGAAAAACACGAAAAAACACGAATGTGCAAGCTAAAGCTTGGGAAAACTCTCGCAGAAAACGCAGATTTTACTATCAACTTTAAACTATCAACTACTCTAAACTATCAACTCTAAACTATCAACTAACAACTTTCAATAACCAATAAACTATAACCAATAAACATTAACCTCAATAACCTATAACCTATAACCTATAAACATTCAATTATAGAACCTCTGTTGCGGCAGATTTGCAATCTGACGCAAAATACTATCAGGATTTTCAATCCGTAAAGCAATAACTCTCGCAGAACTCGCAGAGTTTACTATCAACTCTAATTTTTAAACTCTAAACTCTCAATAACCAATAACCTATAACCAATAACCATTCAACTCCCAATAACCTATAACCAATAACCATTCAACCCCGAATTCTCCCGCAACCTTGACTTCTTCCTCTGCCGTGTGGCCAGCTTTCTATAACCCATCACATCAAAATTCAATTAACCCTTCATTTCCCCTGAGATTCTTCTATTGAAAGATACAAAGTCCAATTTGTCCTCACGTGTCGTATTCTATTTTTATTTATTTTGTATACTCGTTCATGCAAGGAAATATACTGTAGAGGGGAATCTCCAAATACGCTATCTATAGCCACCTCGTAGTTGCCTTTTTGCTTTAATTGAATCGGCTCAGAATTGACGGATAAAGTTTGAGGACCCGCATAGCACGCGCGATGTTTTTCACCTTTTGGCCAGCACCGCTTTCTCAGCTTAGGACCGTCCATAGACTCGGCATATAGCATAATTTGGGCAGGATAGCTAAAATCTGTGTACAATGTGTCTTTCTCCAAATGTATAGTATCGTTACCCACCAAACAAAACCACTCGTAAAACTTCAAGTTTAGTCCTTTGAACACAATAAACGAAGAGTTACTATCTTCACAGACAAGAGGAGTTAGTGCGACAGGAAAACACATGACATCAGGCACATTGCTTCTTAAATAAACACGGTTGCCTTTCTGCGTCCAAGTTCCGGAAGACACGTCCTCAAAAAATTGAAACCTATAATGGTACAAAAAGGTACTATCATTATTTAAGGCAATCCAATAATCAAAATCTGGTGAAGAATAAAGGCCTGATTGTACATATCTATTACATCCACTCATTAAAAGCAGAGTAGATAATAGGAAGCAGAATTCTGCCATTTTAACGATTTTCATCATACGGATAGAATTTTTTACCATTTCTAATAAGATATAATCCTTTTACCCAGGCTAATGGTATTTTTGAAGATGGCGATATGCCACTGTCATTATATAGTACTGATACTGAACTCGGCATAAAAGAGTATTGGGTTGAGTATGCATTCATCTCCATTTCGTTGGGAGACATACTTTTTGCTGAGCAAAAATTTATTCTATATAACTGAATGGCATGCGTGGTTTCATGGACCAAATTTCCATCATTGCCACTTTGATAATTTATCGAGTATTCGTCTGTCATATAAAGACTAACTTCATGATAGTCACCTCGGGTAGGATTAAATGTGAAGACAACATCTTCCGACTGCTCTAGTTGGTCAATTCCTTTAACAAAATCCTCCAATAGTAGTTTCTGGTTTTGTAATTCTGACAATTGGAATAATTGTTCATCAATATTTTTCCTTTTTGCCCTTCTTTTGTCTATTTTTTGTTGGCAACTATTAATGCTAGACTCAATGTCGGAAATACGTTGCATGACGCTTGACCTGATTTCGGTAGCGACTTTCGCATCCGTTGAATCCTTCCACATCTTCCCATCAGGATCCACCAACTTTACCGGATTCCATGCACAATAAGCATACGGGCTAATACTCGGATACTTATCCGCCAGCGGGTCGACGCTCAGCCACATGGTCATCAGCTCATGATCCATATACCTTGCACCGAAATAGGTGTATAAGTAGGTAGAGCCATTCGGCATTCCGCTCCTCGGCTCGTCGCCTCGCTCGCTGGCGAAAGGTCCGCGGGACCCTTCTTTCTCCTCGTCGCGTTGCTCACTATCATTTATTATATTCAAAGGTGTT
>JAEEHQ010000099.1 GCA_016280915.1 Bacteroidales bacterium | reverse complement strand
TCCCAACAGCCAGCGCCAACTGATGACCCTCATCCTCCGGAAGCTGCTGGCCTCTTCCACCTACGCCATCTATGGTACCTTCTGCAGCCTGATATCCCGTCTGGAAAAACTCATTCAGGACCAGGGCTCCTTTGCGCTGGAAGAAATCGGTGAGGACTACGAAGCCGACGAAGAATGGCTGGACGATGAAGAAGTGGAGACTGAAGACGATGCCCAGGAACTCCACCCGGCCGACATTGACGGCATCAAGAAAGAGATAGCAGATCTTATCGTTTTCCGGGACCTCGCCGCCAAAATCAAGAAGAACAGCAAAGCCGAACATCTGTTTGTGGCCCTGGAGAAAGGCTTTGACCAGCTGGAACAGCTCGGAGCCCCCAAGAAAGCCCTCATATTTACCGAATCCCGCCGCACCCAGGAATTCCTGTACGAGTTGCTGGAGAAACGCGGCTACAAGGGGCAGCTGGTCCGCTTCAACGGCACCAACACAGACAAACAATCTACGGCCATCTACAACAAATGGCTCAAGAAATACAAAGGCACACCAAAAGTCACCGGTTCCCTTACCGCAGACCGTCGTGCCGCCATCGTGGACTACTTCCGGGATGAGGCCACCATCATGATTGCAACGGAAGCAGCAGCCGAAGGAATCAACCTCCAGTTCTGCTCCCTCATTGTCAACTACGATATGCCCTGGAACCCCCAGCGCATCGAGCAGCGCATTGGCCGATGCCACCGCTACGGTCAGAAGTTTGATGTCGTTGTCATCAACTTCCTCAACAAAGCCAACGCAGCCGACATCCGCGTTTATGAACTCCTAGACCAGAAATTCCAGCTCTTCAGCGGAGTCTTCGGTGCCAGCGACGAAGTCCTGGGCAGCATTGGAAATGGTGTGGACTTCGAGAAACGCATCTCCCAGATCTACACCGAGTGCCGCACTCCGGAGGCCATAGAAGCCGCTTTCGACGCCCTACAGGAAGAGCTCAAGAGCGAAATCTCTGAAAAGATGCTCAAGGCCCGCTCCACGTTGCTGGAGGACTTCGATGTCTCCGTCCAGGAAAAGCTGAAGCTCAACCTGGCATTGAGCCTCAACAATCTCGACACCTTTGAGAAACGCCTCTGGATGCTCACTGAATATGCCTTGGCCAAAGATGCTGTCTTCGACGAAGAGCACCATCAGTTCATGCTGGAGAACGGTTCCCGGTACGACGGCATCTACCGCCTTACCTCGGAGCGCGAGTCCAAGAGCGAGCTGGTCTTGCCGTACAAGGTACAGCCCTTCCGCATCGGTCATCCCTTGGCCCAGAAGATCCTCTCTACCTACAAAGATACTCAGCTGCCGGTTCAGGAAGTGGAATTTTCCTATTCAGGGAACGAAGGAAAGACGGCCCTGTTGGAGAAGATTGTCGGCCAGTCCGGCTGGATGAAGGTGCAGCGTGTCTCCATTGACTCCTTCGAGCAGGAAGACCACTTGCTTATTGCCTGCTACACCGACTCCGGAGAAGACGTTTTCCCGGAGATTGCGGAACGCATGCTGATGCTGCCGGCAGAAGTCACCAGTTCCGTTGAGGCGGACCAGGCAGTAATTCAGAACACCTCAATGCGGATTGAGCGGATGAAGGCAGATGTCCTTTCCGAGAGCGCCAATCGGAACCAGACGTTCTTTGAGGATGAGATGGACAAGCTGGACACCTGGGCCAGCGATATGAAGGTAAGCCTGGAGCGTGAAATTACCGACCTCGATGCGGAAATCAAGCTACGGAAGTCCGAGGCAAAGAAGATGCTCCAGCTCAAAGACAAAGTGGCTGCCCAGCGCGCTATCAAAGATTTGGAGAAGAAGCGCGCAGACAAGCGCCAGAATCTCTACGAGGCCCAAGACGAAGTGGACGCCCGGAAGGAAGATCTGTTGACCAAGGTTGAGAAGATGCTGGAGCAGAAGGTAGAGGAGAAGGAATTGTTTACCTTAAGATGGAGATTGAAATGATGTTTAATTTATGTCCGATAGATTGGAGTGGAATAGCGGCCATAGTCTCGTTTATTATGGTCATTTTAACGGCCATTACGTTGAATCATAATAGAAAGCAACTTAAGGAACTGAAACGGCAATGGGATGCTCAGAATACGCCAATCATTTCTTGTTCACTAGAAAAGAGAAGCGAATCACTTATCTTGGACATTCATAATTCGTCACAAGTCCCTGCGCACAAAGTAAAGGTACAACTTGAAAACCATTCAACAGAGAATATTTTTCATTTCGATGAGACTAATCAATTAATGGCAGAAATGTCTTTTGAGATACCACCGTTTTCATCGAAGCTTGTGCCCATATGGATAACTCCTTACATTGATGGTGATTATACAGGTTACATCACTGTGGTTTTGGATTATAATGGGAGACAAGAATCATTTGATTTGTACCTAAAGGAAATCAACCTTACGACTTGGCAATACACTACTAAGGAACTCTGTAAAAGAGTTGAAGGTGTAGAAGATGCAATAAAAAAGATAAAATAGTCAGCATATATGAGCAATAACACAAAACTCGAACTTACCTGGATTGGTAAAGATGACTCTCAGAACGCGATAGAACCCAGAATCCTGATTGAGACTCCAGAGCTCTCATATGGCACTGTCAAGCAAGACATATTGCCTAATGGTAAAGACTGGACCGGGAATATGCTCATACATGGTGACAATCTCCTGGCTCTAAAAGCATTAGAATCAAATTTCACCAACGCGGTCAAATGTATATATATTGATCCTCCGTACAACACTGGAAACGCTTTTGAGCACTATGATGATGGCGTTGAACACTCCATCTGGCTAGGATTGATGAGAGACCGTCTTACGTCACTAAGGAAATTACTCACAGATGATGGTGTTATCTTCATAAGTATTGATGACGACGAGTGTCACTATCTAAAAGTCCTTTGTGATGAAATATTTGGCAGACGCAACTTTGCCGGTACAATAGTATGGGAGAAGAAGAAAAAACCTTCTTTCCTTTCCAATATGGGGTCAATTACAGAATATGTTTTGGCTTATGCAAAAGATTCGCGGTATGCTCCTCCCTTCATCTATGGAGAAACGACAGTCGGTAAAAAGTATCCTTTCAATAATGCAGGTAATGGACTCGCCGTTCTAACTTTCCCTGCTGGTTATGTTCGCTTTTCAATGCCTGACGGAAAAGTCCCTCCCCAAAACATGTCAGAAGGAAAGATTATTACCAAGTTGTTGGATGAGGTAATTATTGAAAACGGAGTTAACAAGAATGAGTTCCGTCTTGAAGGAGAATGGCGTTATTCACAAGCGAAATTAGATGCTATAGTAGCTGCCGGTGAAGAGATTGTTATCAGTAAGGTTCCGTTTAGACCAAACCACGTTAAGAGTGGTGGAGAGCCTAAAAAGATGAAGAATCTTATAAGCGTCGCCCACTATGGTATGGACACTTACGAAGATGCGACAAAAGAAAGTATCGCCTTGTTTGGGAAGGATAATTTTGACTACCCGAAACCAGAGAGACTCATATCAGTTTTAGTTGGCGCAGTTACGCAAGAAGGAGATCTTGTTCTTGATAGTTTTGTCGGTAGTGGAACCACAGCAGCTGTTGCGCATAAGATGAAACGCAAATATATTGCAATTGAGCTAGGAGATCATGCTTATACCCATTGTGTTACGCGAATGAAGAAGGTGATAGATGGGTTGGACGATGGCGGCATAACCAGCGAGCAAAATTGGAAAGGCGGAGGCGGCTATAAGTTTTATGAGCTTGCCCCATCCCTTCTGAAAAAAGATTCCCATGGCCATCTGGTTATCAACAAAGAGTACAATGCTGATATGTTGGCTGCTGCTATGGCTAAGATGGAAGGCTTTACCTATGAACCATCAACTGATGCTTTTTGGAAGCAGGGACATAGTTCTGAAACTGATTTCATCTATACAACAACTCAGTTCTTGACGGTAGAATCCTTGGGAGCCATTCTCGACACAATGGCTGATGGAGAATCGCTCCTAATTTGCTGTAAGGCATTCCAGCCAGAGTGCAAGAACTTCTCTTCCCGGATTACGGTGAAGAAGATTCCTTCCGTCCTCCTTGGTCGCTGTGAATTTGACCACGATGACTATTCACTGAATATCATCGAACTTCCCCAAACCGAAGAAATAGAAGATTCAGAAGATATGGATAATTATCCGGAAGCATCCTCTGACAATCTTTCCTCAGAGCCCTCTTTATTCTGATTCTATGGGAAAAGTAGTTTATCTGTTCGGTGCTGGAGCCAGTTACGGCGTTAGGGATAAGCTGACGCCCAGGATTGATTATAGTCTCGAGTACCGGAACTATAAGGGCGTACATCAGAAGATAGAAGGCTCAGCACCGAATATTGTCGAAGGTCTTCCTATTGTAGCGGAGTTACCGGAACGAATGGACTATATCCGGTATCTTATCAAGAAGGAGATCAAGGATTTGGCCATTGATACAAAGCCCGAGGCGCCGATGTTTGAGAGACTGGAAGAAAGCCTTGCTTGGCTGCAGGAGGCATCTCAGGGTCACGCTACCGTAGATACTTTTGCAAAGAAATTATTCTTGACTGGTCGCGTCGAAGAATATGATAGATTAAAACGTACTCTCTGTGCATATTTTCTACTTGAGCAACTGACAAATAAAGTAGATAAGCGCTATGACGCTTTCCTTGCAGCTGTCCTTGGAAGCAATGCTAGTGACTTGCCTGACAATATTCGTATTCTTTCTTGGAATTATGATGTTCAATTGGAATTAGCATATTCAGAGTATTTACAGGATAATAATCTTGATACAATAGAACAGGCTTTCCTATGTTTTAATAAAACTCTTGATGTTAACAGGTACAGAAGAGGGAATGGCTTTAGGGTCATTAAACTAAACGGCTCTGCATTGGTGTACAACCGATCGACGCGTAGTATTTATAATCCATTTATTGACACAATTAACTTGGATGTACTGAATAATGTGTCTTCGTTAATCTATGATAGCAGTTATGATTGCGCTTTGTCTTTTGCGTGGGAAAATGCTGATGACTTCTTTTTTGAAAAAATAAAGAGCAATATCTCTGACGCGGAAGTATTAGTTGTCATAGGTTACTCCTTCCCGTATTTCAATCGGACCGTGGATAAGATTCTTTTCCAGTCAATGCCTGCTCTTAAGACAATTTATATTCAAGATATTGCCCCGGCACCGATTGAACAGTCTGTTTCCAATCTCTTGACACCTTCACATGCGAAGATTAATAAGACTAAGATAGAGCCGAGAAACCAAACGCAACAATTCTACTTGCCTCCAGAATTATAGTATGAACACAACCACTAACTTCATAAAACAGCGAATGTCTCTCCGCGAACCTCTTGCGGAGGCGCTGGATGTCGTAGCTAATTTAGCAGATGCGCTGGATCTTAAGAAACCGAATGCCGGCACTGACTATATGGTTTTCCTGGAAGAGCAGTTGCAGAAGGCCCGGAAGGTTTGCCCCACCTGCAGGGACTTCGAACGGGACTTCCCGTCATTTGCCTTCTCTATTGCTACTGGCATTGGGAAAACTCGCTTGATGGGCGCCTGCATAGCATACTTGTATCTCAAGAAAGGCATCAAACATTTCTTCGTGCTGGCTCCAAACCTGACGCTTTATGAAAAGCTAAAGAGAGACTTTGGCGATCCATCCTATGAGAAATACGTTTTTAAAGGTATTGCTGAGTTTGTAAGTAAGCCGCCCATCGTCGTTGACGGAGACAACTACAACATGTTCCAGCTGCATGGAGGCAACCTTTGGGATGCAGTGGAAATCAACGTCTTCAACATTGCCAAGTTCAACACTGACAGTAAAGAGAGCAAGCGCGGAGCGCCCCGTATGCGCCGTCTCTCGGAATATCTGGGCCAGTCATACTTTGATTATCTTGCTGGCCTTAACGACCTAGTTATATTGATGGATGAAGCTCACCGGTACCATGCTGATGCATCCAAGAAAGCTATCAACGAACTTCGCCCCATCCTCGGTCTGGAGATGACTGCCACGCCCACAGACGAAAAAGGCAAATCCTTCAAGAATATCGTCTATGAGTACAACCTAGCGCAGGCTCTAGATGATGGCAAGTACGTGAAAATCCCCACCATTGCCAAGCGACGGAATTACCGAAAAGGTGACCTCAACGACAAAGAGTTGGATATGCTCAAGCTGGAGGATGCCATCAGCATCCACCGAAACACCAAGAAACACCTGGAACTCTATTCCAAGGACCACAACTGCGAGCTGGTCAAACCCTTTATCCTGGTGGTCTGCAAAAACATCGCCCACGCAGAAGAGACTAAGAAACTCCTGGAAGAAGAAATGTTCAACGGAGAGTATAAAGGAAAGGTCCTTCAGATTGACTCCAGTACCAAGAAGGAGGAAGAGGTGGACCGCCTCTTTGTTTCCCTTGAGAAACCGGACAATCAGATCGAGATTGTCATCCACGTCAACATGCTCAAAGAGGGCTGGGATGTCACCAATCTTTACACCATCGTTCCTCTTCGTGCTGCAGATGCTCCCATCCTCGTCGAGCAGTCCATTGGCCGTGGCCTCCGCCTGCCGTATGGCGGCAAGCGTACCGGCGTCCGTGACGTAGACACCCTCACAGTGATTGCCCACGACAACTTTGAAGCCGTCATCCTGGCAGCTCAGAAGGGCAATTCTGTCTTGCAGCGGCTGTCCTACATCGACATCGAAGACCAGGACTACATTTCCGAAAAGAGTGAAGTGGTTGAGGCTCAGACCCAGTTTGACTTCAAGATCCAGGAGATTCAGGAAAAGGCTAAGACAGAGACCGAGAAGAAAGCGGCCGAGGTAGTTTGCGATGCCCGTAAAGCCGCCTGGGAAGTCATCTCAGATATGCCGCGCCTGATGGGACAATCCCTGTCCACCATCGGCCAGACCTTGGTCCATACCAAGGAAGACCTCAAGAAACCGGAGATGGTCAACATCATCAAGCAGCGCACCATCCAGAAGATTGAACAGGCCGCGCAGCAAGAATCTCCGCTCTTTGCAGAAGAGTACTCCAAGCCCCGCATCGAGGAAGTAGAGAAGGTGATACAGACCATCATCTACGACTACGTGGAAAACATAATCGAGATTCCCCGTATGACCGTCCAGCGGGAACAGTTCAAGGCAGAATATAAATGGTTCGACCTTGATACCCGCCTGGGCTTTGATTATCCTTCTTTACGGGAAGAAATCATCCGTCAGGGTCTTGTGGATAAGGTTACGGAGATTATGAGCGTCGAGTCCGGTCGTACATACGATGATCCGGTGGACCAGATTGTCGCGGAACTCATTAACTACGACGATGTGGACTATGACGAAAATGCAGACCTGCTATACCATCTGGCCGAAGCTGCTTACAAAGCTGTTGAGGACCACGCCGACAATAAAGCTGACGCTCCCAAAATCGTCTATAACTTCCGTAAAGGAATTGCCAAGACCATCTATGAGCAGATGAAAGCGCACTTCGTCATTGAGTCCCTGGGCTATTCCAAACCAAAAGTCCTTCCTTTCACCGGCATCGTTCAGCAGCACCTTATCGCTGTGGAAGGATTCGGCCGCATAGACTTCCGTACCATGGTGAAACCGGCGCTGGTCCGCAAATACATCTATACCGGCTTCCTGAAATCCTATTACACGGAAAGCAAGTTCGACAGCACAACCGAACTGGACTTCGCTAACGTACTGGAGACCGATAAGAAAGTCAAGCGCTGGCTCCGTCCGGCCCCCACCCAGTTCAGTATTTACTGGGGCAACGGCGCCCACCGCTACGAGCCCGACTTTGTCGTAGAGACCGACGATGCCATCTACCTGGTAGAAACTAAAGCTGTCGGCAACGTGGATGCAGCCGACGTCCAGGCCAAGAAGAAAGCCGCCCAGGAATACTGCAAGAACGCCTCTGAATACACCGCAGCCAACGGCGGTAAGCCCTGGAAATACGCCCTCCTAGCACATGACGTCGTAGACCGCACCTCCAGCTTCCAGTACCTGATGGCTTTTGCTTGATGTTCACAAAATCGGCTCAAATAGAAAAAAGTTGTTAAAAGACGAATAACTTTTATGTGAATCGCTTCCACTATTCATGATCGCCAAGGACTAGGAAACAATCCTGAACCATACTTTAGTGTAAGAGATAGGGATCATGTTTTTTGCACTGTTTTCCGTAAAAAAATTACGGAAATTATATTTCTTTTATTATCTTTGCATTGAATATTAGAATACTAGAGTTATGATTGCAAAGTTTTCCGTAAAAAATTTCCGGGGATTTACTGATAGAATTGAGCTAGACCTTACAAGGCATAGCAACTATAATTTCAGTACTTATGCCATTAAGGATGGCATTATTAAGAATGGTATCATCTATGGCCCCAACGGTTCTGGCAAGACAAATTTTGGTCTCGCCATCTTCGACATAGTGAATCATCTTACCCAAAAATGGAAAAAGGCTGACTACTATGTAAACTTCACTTATGCTGGTAGCCAGACAATTCAGGTAGAGTTCGATTATACATTTGTCTTCGGCGCCCAGACTGTTGAGTATCGATATAGCAAGGACTATCACGGACTCCTCCGGAGCGAGGAAATGCTTGTGGATGGGAGACAGCTGTTTAAGAGGGAAGCGGGTAAATTCCATATAGATGTCAAGGAATTTCCGATGGATCCAATGTTTCAAAAGAATCTGGCTGATAACGCAAATAACGTGTCTATCGTCAATTTCCTTCTGACATCTTATCCGCTTGCTACGGATCATTATCTGTTGCAACTGCAGAAGTTCGTCAATGGAATGCTTTGGTTTCGCAGCTTGGATATAACTGAATTTATCGGACTTGAGAACAATACGACATTCCTAGATGAGTACATAATTCGCAACAAATTGATTGATGATTTCAGGAGGTTCTTGTTGAACGTGAGCGGGCAGGATTTTAAGTTCGCCACCCCTAACCCAGGAGATAAGAATCTCTTCTGTGTCATTGATAAAAAAAAGATTCTCTTTGATCTGATAGTATCCACAGGAACCAGACATCTTCGGCTGCTTTATTTTTGGATGAAACGCATGGGAAATGCCACCTTTGTCTTTATCGATGAGTTTGATGCGTTCTACCATTTCAAACTGTCCTTTGAAGTTTGCAAACGGTTGTTTGCCCTGCAATGCCAGGTGTTCACATCTTCTCATAATACATATCTGATGACGAATGACCTGCTGCGTCCCGACTGCAACTTCATCCTAAACGAGAATAAGATCAAGCCGCTCTGCGACTGCACAGACAAAGAGCTTCGGTTCGGACATAATATTGAAAAACTTTTTAGAGGCAACGCATTCCAAGTATGATTCTGTTCGTTTTTGAAGGCAAGAGGCGTGAGCCGGACATTTTCAGGACACTTGAATATTTGTTCTTTCCGAAGGGCCAGACGATAGTCTGTTCCTTTGAAAACAATATATATGAGCTATATCGGCAACTTAAAGCGTTAGATGGTGGCGGAGATATCGTGTCAATCCTCCGAGAAAAGTATAGGGACAAGCCAGAAAGTCCATTCGGTCCAGATACAAAGTCTTCTGATTTTTCCGAAATCTTCTTGTTCTTCGATTATGACTTCCAAAATAGAAACTTGACTATGGAGCAAATGAACAGGCAGATTTCTGAGATGCTTGAACTGTTCAACGACGAAACAGATAATGGTCAACTCTATATCAATTATCCTATGATAGAGGCGATTAGATATACAAAAGAGTTGCCAGACAGTCATTTCTCGGAATACTGTGTATCACGAACCGATTGCCATGATAAAGGATTTAAGGATTTAGTCCAGTCGTTCTCAACTTATGGAAGTCTTGACTTTATTGTCTTCGATTTTCGTAAATCTCCAAGCGAGAAAAAAATATCTACTGTCAAGCAGAATTGGGCTTTGTTGGAACGTCAAAATGTGGTCAAGGCAAATAAGATATGCAATGGAGAACTAGAGATTCCCACTGATAAGAGTACTATTTCGCAACAGAGAATATTTGAATCGCAGTTATCTCAGTTCATCATACCAAAGGACGAAGTTGCTATCCTCAGCGCTTTCCCTTTGTTCAACTTCAACTATTTCAAGCATTAGAATATGCAACTCGGTAAAATGAAGCGCATTACAGATCTGCGCACAGTTTGGCCACACGAGGCAAACGATTTCACCAAATGGCTGGCAGAGGATGCTAACCTGGAAGAACTCGGTAACGCCGTTGATATCGATATAGATCTTGAAGAGCGTGAATCATCGGTGGGTAACTTCAGCGTAGATCTATTTGCCACGGAAACCGGATCCGGCCGCAAGATTATTATCGAGAACCAGTTGGAGGATACTAACCATGACCACCTTGGCAAATTGATAACCTATGCCTCCGGTAAAGGTGCAGAAGTGATTATCTGGATTGTCAAACGCGCACGCGACGAACATCGTCAGGCCATCGAATGGCTGAACCAGCATACCGATTCCAACATCGGCTTCTTCCTTGTTGAAATCGAATTGTGGCAGATTAACGATTCCCTCCTCGCCCCAAAGTTTAATGTGGTTGAGAAACCGAACGATTGGGCGAAAGCTATGAAGAGTATAGAGGGCATGTCCGAGACCGACCGTCTGAAACTTGAATTCTGGCAGGCATTCAACGACCAGATGGGCTCCAATCCCGCATTCCAGAAAGAGTTCAACCTTCGTAAACCGCAGCCCCAACACTGGTATGATCTTAGTCTCGGCACATCTGCCTATTATGTCAGCATCAATATCAACACCCAGAAAAAGAAGATAGACGCCGGCCTTTACATCCCCAACGACAAAGAAGTCTTCCACAAGCTCCAGCAGCACAAAGACACCTTCGAACAGACCATCGGTAAAGACATCGTCTTTCACGACGCCGGCAAATCAAGCCGTATCCTCCTCTATCACTCTATCAACATAAAGGATCGTGCCAAATGGTCCGAGGCAGCCAACTGGCTCTTCGAAACCGCTCTCAAATTCAAACGAACTGTCAAGGAGATTGACTAGTAGTATGATTTCTGCAGAAGAGGACCTTAGTTTCCGGACATATTCTCCTGTGCTGAACTATCGATATGATCGGTGGTTCCAGAACGTGGAGTATAATGGTCATACCCTTAACGAAAAAGAAAGGAAAGAGTTCATCAAAGTCATTGATGAAACTGTCTCCACTTTTACTTCGGGTCTCCCTTTGCTTACAGATGAGCTGAAACGGACAAAGGATTTAAAGGACGATTATCATAATATCTGCCGCGTCGTATATTCGGTTTCGTTGTTCGTCGTGATGACGATGTGCGATTGTATGGTTGCGGGAAAGTATTTCATTCTTGCCGATGCTGATTATGATAAGCGCTTTATGCGCGGAAAGATGAAGGTCATCCTCAATGAGGGTTTCAAGAAGCTTTACGGCTATATTGAAAAGAATAAGAAAAGCGCAGGATGGTTCCGACTTCTTGGTTATATGAAGTTTTTCCCTGAAGTCATCAACCGTCAATATCAGGACTTGACCTTCCAATTGGAAAAACAATCTAGAATCTCTTCCTGGTGGAAAGACGAGCGTGATTATGAAACCCACATTGAGTCGGAAAAGTTATATGCATCGAGAATAGTGGATATAGAGGAGAGCAAGGAAATGATGGAAACCCTACGGCTTTATGATGCATTGTTTGCTGTCAATCATTTTTTGACCAACGTTCATGCTTGTCTCCGGAACTATCTGGTCGAGAAGTATCGAAGAGGTGAGATAAAAGAAGAGTAAAAAAGTTGTTAGAAGACGAACAACTTTTTATGGGCCATTTTTGACGTTTTTGGGACATTTTTTGGGCCACTTTTAACGAAAAATCCCTCACAGAACGCTTTGTGAGGGATTCAGACGGAGAGTCCCGAGATTCCGTCGGGCCGGGGGCCCTCCGGCAACTCGGTCTGTCCGTGAGCAATCAAGAAAGGCAGATGAGGCTGGAAGCCTCTTCCCGTTCTTGTGCAGGCAGTTGAAAGCAAGCTTTCAAACCAGCCTGCACATAAAACGGGAAATGCCGCTCCGTTTGGAGCGGCATCTGCCTTCTTGATTGCATTGCGCGGAGAGGACGAGAATCGTAAATCTTGTCCAGTCCCCTCTAGAAGGCTCTGGAAAGCGTTTATAATCAATGCTATTTTTTAGACGCATGTGTTGGAATATTCAGAAATTTGTCACACTTTTGTCACACTTTGTGATTACG
>JAEEHQ010000098.1 GCA_016280915.1 Bacteroidales bacterium | reverse complement strand
TATTCCGATGTATTTTACCCTACTTGGTACCCAGGTGTGTGTTTTTAAAATTCAGCATCCCGAACTCATTTGATAGAACTTAGGGACCAAATGGCCATCATCAACGGCGAAACAGGCGGTATCAAGGTCCATTTGTCCGATCTGGTAGAGGCCATCTGTCACCAATTTCGCAAGCACGACGACGAGGAGCTGAAGAAACTTGTCGAGTGGCAACGAAGGGATAGCGTGTGGACCTGTTGCTCGTCGGTAAGGTCACTGTTTGTTCGCTCGCCGACGAACAAACATCGGTCGCCGAACGAGGGATGAACGGAGAAACGGAGGCTTCTGAACGAGACATTGTCTCGCTGAAAACGCTGATGGACACAAATGGGTTGACGCGGGGACGGTTTTTTTTCACATGAATTATCACGAATTATCCATGAATGGCTGGCGCACCAAATTGTTGCGACAAAAAAATATATGCATCATCGGGCAATGCCAACTCATCGACCCCGAATACTCCGTCAGGATGCCCAATATCCACGTGAAAGGGGAGAAAAACCACTTATTCCTGTTTTTTTAATATCAAAAATACCACTTATTCCATTTTTAGGCATCAGAAATATACCACTTTTTCTGTCATCTTTTGGTTACGTTGAAAAGTCCGTTGAAAGGTTATTGGTTATTGGCAGTTTATAGGGTATTAATGTTTATTGGTTATAGGTTATTGACAAGTTATAGGGTATTGTTTATTGGTTATTGACAGTTTAAAGTATAGTAAATTGGTGTATCCAAAGCAAACTTTAGCTTGTACATTCGTGTTTTTTCGTGTTTTTCGATGTTCGCAGGACGGAAGCAGGCTGGCATGAAGAGGGTGTGGGGGCCGGATTACTGGGGGTCGACGTCGAAATGGATTTGCAGGGAGGAGTATTTTTTGTCGGCCTTGGGGTCGATGGCGGGGCTGTTGGGTTGGAGCTGGCCGGACTTGAGGCGGTCGGCGATGTCGAGGATGATTTTCTTGGCCTCGGCGATGGCTTCTGTGCGCTCGAAGCGGAGCAGAATTTTCTTGATGTAAAGGCCGCGGATTCGTGCCACGTTGGGATATTCGGGGCCGATGACGCGGGTGGCGAAGACTGCGCGCAGCTGAGCTGCATATAGGTCGGCCGCTTCGTTGAGCACATCGCTGTCGCGGTGCTTGAGGGTGATGTCGATGAGTCGGTAGAACGGGGGGTAGCGGAAGACGCGCCGCTCGATGATTTGGCTGTGGTACATCTCCTGGTAGTCGTTGTCGATAACGTTGCGGATGGCTTGGTGGTAGGGGTTGTAGGTTTGAATGATAACCTTGCCCTGGTGGCCATGTCGGCCGGCACGGCCGCTGACCTGGGTCATCTGCTGAAAGGCCCGCTCGAAAGCCCTGAAGTCGGGGAAGTAGATGAGGTTGTCGGCGCTCACGATGCCCACCACGCTGACGTTGTCGAAGTCCAATCCCTTGGTAACCATCTGTGTGCCCACGAGGATGTCGATGCGGCGGTCTTGGAAATCGTTGATAATCTCAATATAGCGGTTCTTCTGCGCGGTGCTGTCCAAATCCATGCGGGCCACCTTGGCGTCGGGGAAAAGGATGGAGAGGTCGTCCTCGATGCGCTCGGTGCCGAAGCCTTTCATCGAGAGGTGGTGGCTGTGGCATGCGGGGCACTCGGAAGGCAGGGGGATGGAGTAGCCGCAGTAGTGGCAGCGCATGCTGTTGGTGGCCTTGTGGTAGACGAGCGACACGTCGCAATGTTGGCAGGTGGGTGTCCAATGGCAGTCGTCGCACTCGATGCGGAGCGAGAAACCGCGTCGGTTTTGGAAAAGGATGACCTGCTCGTGATTGTCCAAAGCCTGCTGGATGTGGTCGAGCAGGAACTTGGAGAAATGGGTGGAGTTGGCGGCCTGCACCCCCATCTGTCGGCGGATGCGGTTGCTCTCCTCCCTCATGTCGGCGCAGAGCACCTCGGGGAGTTGGATGCCCCCATAGCGTTTCTTCATCTCGCAGAAGCCATACTTGCCTTGCTGGGCGTTGAAATAGCTCTCCAAAGAGGGTGTTGCCGAACCCAGGACGGTCTTGGCCCCCCAGAGATGGGCCAGATAGATGGCAGCGTCGCGGCCCTGGTAGCGTGGGGCTGGGTCGTGCTGTTTGAAACTGCTGTCGTGCTCCTCGTCCACAATCACCAAGCCCAGGTCGTGAAAGGGGAGGAAAAGGGCGCTACGGGCCCCCAGGAGCACCTGGAAGCGGCGGTTCTCGTCGGGGTCCATGGTGCGGTTCCACACCTCTGCACGCTGGGAGGCGCTGAAGCGCGAATGGTAGACCCCCACGCGGTCGCCAAAATACTTGCGCAGGCGGTTGATGGTTTGTGCCGTGAGGGCTATCTCAGGCAGGAGGAAGAGTGCCTGTCGGCCTTGCCGGATGGTTTCGTTGATGAGCTTGATATACACCTCCGTCTTGCCAGAAGAGGTGACGCCGTGGAGGAGCGAGACGGCCTTGTCGCAATGGGTGAGGTAGTCGAAGGCTGCCTGTTGCTCGGGATTGAGCTGGATGGTGTCGGGCGAGAGGGCCGACTCGTATTGCTCGAGGCGCGACACCACCTTCTCCTCCTGCTGCAGGACCCTGTTGCGGATAAGGGTCTTGAGGGCCGACTCGGAGACAGGATGGCCGTCGTTGGTGTCGAGGAGTTGGCGACGGGCTACCGCCTGCTTGCCCATCTGGCTGAGCTGCATAAACTTGAGGAGGAGGTCGACCTGCTTGCTGGAGCTTTTCTTTTGCTCCAAGCTGTCGAAAAGGTTCTTGAGCGCCTCTTGGCTGGCGTAGTCGGGAGTCAAGGAGATAAAAGTCGAGGTGCGGGGTGTGAACCGCTGCCGGAGGTCTTCGTCCATGACGATGATTTGGCGCTCGATCATGGTGTTGAGCAACGGCATCATCTTTTGGAGACCGATGGCACGGCTGATGTCGTCGACAGTCATGACGGGGTGGTCGGTGAGGAGCTGCACCACGCGGAGCTCCTGGTCGGTGAGGTCGGAGAGCTCGCCTGAGAAATCGGGATGAATGGAGACGGACGACTCGCTGGCCAGCCGGAAGGCGGTGGGCAGGGCGATGGCCATGACATCCCCCACATAGCACATGTAGTAGTCGGCAATCCACTCCCAGAAACGAAAGAGCGACTCGCTGACGATAGGTTTGGCATCGAGGATGGCGAGGATGTACTTGACACGGTAATGGGGCACCTCTTCGTGGAGACGGCGCACTACGGCGGAGTAGAGTTTGCGGGGGCCGAACTGAACCACGACCCGTTGGCCGACCTGGATGTCGTCGTTGTACTCCTGTGGCACACGGTAGGTGTAGGTGCCGTGAATGTGAAGGGGGAGTATGACATCAGCGTAGTAGGTGACCATGTGGGGGTGCTTTTTTTTTGGAGTGCAAAAATACAACTTTTTTTTGAGTTGGCGTAGTTTTGAAAATGCAGACGACTGGGGAAAATGGAGGCAAAGGGCAATAAATAGGAGGAAAGAACGTTAAAGCATGGTAATTGAGTAGGTATTATTATGGAACATCGAAAAACACGAATGGGCAAGCTAAAGCTTGCGGTTATTATGGCCACGTATCACATGTATTACACGGATTTGAACTACTAACTGACTATAAACTATCAACTCTAAACTGTCTATCAACTCTAAACTCTAAACTTTAAGCTATCAACTCTCAACTAATAGGCATGAACGGAAAGAAACATATTGTGATGGCGGTGACGAACGACTTGGTGACCGACCAGCGGGTGGACCGGAGCTGTGAGGCGCTGGTGGAGGCGGGGTATGCGGTGCGGCTGGTGGGTAGGAGGCTTGCGGAGAGTGTTCGGCTGTCGCCAAGAGCATATCGAACCGAACGGATGCGGCTGTTGTTCAGACGGTCGGCCTTTTTTTATGGCGAATACAATATCAGGCTGTTTCTGAAGCTGCTGACTGCACGAGCAGATGCTTTCTACGCCAACGATAGCGACACCCTGCTGGCTTGCTGCTGGGCAGCACGGCTGCGACATAAGAAGCTGATATTTGATGCCCATGAGCTTTTCCCTGAGGTGCCGGAACTGGTGGCGAAGCCCCGCGTGAGGAAGGTGTGGGAATGGGTGGAGAGAAGCTGCCTGCCAAGGGTGGACGCCGCCTTCACGGTGTGTGAGAGTGTGGCTGAGGAATATGGCCGACGCTACGGAGTGAAGATGACGGTGGTGCGTAATCTCCCCAGTTGGAAACGCGAAGAGATGGCGACTGCGACGGCTGAGAGAAAAGGAAATGGACAAGGGCTGTGGACCATCTTGTACCAAGGAGCCGTGAATGTGGGACGTGGCGTGCAGGAACTGGTGGATGCTATGGAGCTGTTGCCCGACTGTCGATTGGTGGTGGCAGGCAATGGCGACCTGTGGGAACAGCTGAAGCAATACAGCGCGCAGCTGGCGTGGGGGGACCGCATAGCCTTTCTGGGACGCGTGGAGCCGGCAAGGCTGCACACGCTCACCTTGCAGGCCGATTTGGGTGTTTGCCTGTTGGAAGACTTAGGGCTGAACTACCGCTACGCGTTGCCCAATAGAATTGCCGACTTTGCCCATGCAGGGGTACCCATACTGGCCACCGACTTTGTGGAAATGGGGCGTGTGATAAGGCAATACCACACCGGAGCCCTCACCGAGGCCTGTCCGAAGGAAAAGGAGGGACCCGAATACCGTGACTATGTGGAGCGGCTGGCCACAACGATAAAATCAACTTTGACCTATTGGGAAAACCTGCCAAAAGAAGAGAAGGAGCGCCGGTTTGAACAAGCCCAAAAAGAATTGAACTGGGAAAAAGAAAAAAAAGTGCTTACGGAGACACTTGACGCAATAATTTAACAAAATAGACGTTATAAAGACAAATTTTAAAAAATGATATACGACATCTTACTGATTCTCTACTTTGTAGGCTGGTTGTTCGGCCTGTGGTTTGTATTTAAAAAAGCCGGTGAGGCTCCATGGAAAGCGCTCATTCCTATTTACAATATTGTCGTTTGGATAAAAATCTGCGGCAAGAAAAAACGCTGGTATATCTATTTTCTCATTCCGGCCATTAACATCTTCACCTTCCTGCTGCTGGTGGTGGAGACCGCCAAGGTGTTTCACCGCTACGGATTCTTGGAGCAGACCTTTGCCGTCATTTTCCCTTGGATATATATGCCCATGTTGGGGCTGAACAAATGGAAATACTACGACCCCAACCAAGAACCGCCCCACAAAGTAAGCGAGCTGCGCGACTGGCTGGATGCCATCGTGTTTGCCCTGATAGCTGCTGTCATTATCAGGGGCAAGGTGCTGGAGTTCTACAACATCCCCTCCAGCTCGATGGAGAAATCGTTGCTGACAGGCGACTACCTGCTGGTGTCGAAACTGGCCTACGGTCCCCGTCAGGCGATGACACCGCTGAGCTTCCCCCTGGTGCACAACGTGCTACCTTTCTCGGGCGGACAAGTGGAGTCGTATGTTGACTGGATTAAGCTGCCCTACCACCGCTATTGTGGGCTGGGCCACGTGAAACGTTTTGATGCCGTGGTGTTTAACTATCCCGACGGCGACACCGTCTGCACCGCCTGGCAGAGCAACAAGAGCTACCATGATCTGGTGAGAGAGATGGGACGTGAGAATGTGTTGAACTCCAAGCAGATGCTCGTTGGCGACCAGATGGTGGAGAACAAGATAAGAGTTCGTCCGGTTGACAAGCGGGAGAACTTCATCAAGCGATGCATAGGCATGCCCGGCGAAGACATTGAGATCATCGACCAGACGGTTTATATCAACGGTAAAAAACTGCCCAATCCGATTGAGAGCCAACAGACCTATGCCGTGAAATTCTCGCAGAGCGGCCTGAACTACCAGAAGATTTTGGAAGACGAAGGCGTGAGCCGCGAGGACTACGAGAACGCCCTTTACGGCCTCTATAGCGGCAACGATGCCTATGAGGTTCCGCTGACCGAGCTGAAGGCCCAGGAATTGGGGGCAAGCTATTTTGTGGAATCTGTTAACAAGATTTGCTATCCTGCCTCCAACGAAAACAAGAGTATTTTCCCCCACTCGGATAGCTATGCCTGGAGCGTGGACAACTTCGGGCCGGTGCACATACCCGCCAAGGGAGAACCGCTGCAGCTGACCCTCGAGAACCTGCCCATTTACGAACGGCTGATTGAGGTGTTTGAAGGCAACACCTTGGAAGTAAAAGGTGGGAAAATATACATCAATGGCGTAGAGACCACCAGCTATACCCCCAAGATGGACTACTACTGGATGATGGGAGACAACCGACACAACTCGGCCGACAGCCGTTTCTGGGGATTTGTGCCAGAGAACCACATCGTTGGTAAAGCCAAATGGGTGGTATTCTCCATCGACAAAGACCACAAAACCGTCCGTTGGAACAGGATTTTCAAGAATGCCTCTGAATTTTAAAAAAAATATAGAAACCATACAATATTTTGCAATTTTTTAAGTTAATAGAATACTGAATAATAGAATATGAGAGCAATTATAACAACCCCTAAAGGAACTATGACAGCGGAACTTTATGCGAAGGAAGTTCCCGGAACTGTTGCCAACTTCGTGAAACTGGCAAACTCAGGATTCTATGACGGACTCAGATTTCACAGAGTGATACCGGGTTTTGTCATTCAAGGTGGATGCCCCTACAGCCGCAACCCTCATGACCCCCGTGTGGGAACGGGCGGACCGGGATGGCACATCAAATGTGAGACGGATGCCGAGAAACAGTATCACGACAGGGGGGTACTCTCCATGGCCCATGCGGGTAAGGACACCGGCGGAAGCCAGTTCTTCATCTGTCACAACAGAGAAAACACCCAACACTTGGACGGCCGCCACACCTGTTTTGGCAAGGTGACCGAAGGGGTGGACGTGATAGACAAGATAGTGGCAGGGGATCTCATTGAAAGTATAAAGATTGTTGAAGACTAAATAAAATAAAAAACTATGAATTTAGGAATAAATTTGCTGGTAGCAGAAGACGATCCCAACTTGGGAACCATTTTGAAAGCTTATCTGACCCAGAAAGGATACACCGTGTTTCTGGCCGTCGACGGCCAGGCTGCCTTAGACCTCTATCAGAGTGACGACATGGATGCCTGCATTCTCGACATCATGATGCCTGTCAAAGACGGTTTCACCGTTGCCAAGGAGATAAGAAAAGTGGACAAGCGTATTCCTATTATATTCTTGACGGCAAAGAACTTAGAGGCTGACAAGCTGAAAGGTTTCGAAATTGGAGCCGACGACTACGTTACCAAACCGTTCAGTATGGAAGAGCTGTTGGCACGCGTGAATGCCACCATCCGCCGCTCCTTTGATGACGGCAAGCCCGACAAAAACATCTTCCATATCGGCAATCTGGTCTTCGACTATGTCCACCAGACTTTGACCTGCGGCGACAATGTGCAGCGTTTGACCATGAAGGAATGCGAACTCTTACGCATGTTTGCCATGAATTTCAACCAGTTGGTCGACCGCACCAGCACGCTGCAGAAGATTTGGAAGGACGACAGCTATTTTGCTGCCCGAAGCATGGATGTTTATATCACCAAGCTGCGTAAATACCTGAAAGCAGACCCACAGGTGCAGATAGTGAACGTTCACGGAGTGGGGTTTAGATTGACGGTTAAAAACGAATAGATGAGAGTTACTTTTTTAGGAACGGGTACTTCGCAAGGGGTGCCCGTTATAGCTTGTACGTGTGCGGTTTGCCAATCCAAGGACAGTCATGACAAGCACTTGCGCACGTCGGCCTTGATAGAGACCGACAAGGGCAAGAACATACTCATAGATATCGGTCCCGATTTCAGAGAGCAGATGCTGCGGGAGCATGTGACCCACCTGGACAGCATTTTAATCACCCATGCCCACCGCGACCATGTGGGGGGACTGGATGACATCCGCCCTTTCAACTGGGTGCAGCGGGAGAAGATGGAAATCTACTGCAACCGAGAGGCACGGGTGGCCATCGAGCGCGACTACCATTATATCTTTGGATACCATGAGTTCCCAGGACTGCCGGAGGCCAACCTTCACGAACTGAGCGGGGATGAGCCCGTCCTGTTGGCAGCAGGGGAGGAGGTGATGCCCATCAAGGCCCTGCATAAAGACCTGCCCGTACTGGGTTACCGCTTGGGACGGCTGGCCTATATTACCGATGCCAACCATATTGATTCTAAAGAGATAGAAAAGCTGAAAGGCGTTGACACATTGGTCATCAACTCGCTGCGGCGACAGAAACATTTTTCTCATTTCTGTTTGCCAGAATCGTTGGAGATTATTGGAATGGTGCAACCCCGCGTGGCTTATCTGACCCATGTGAGCCATGAGATGGGACTGTATGCAGAGACCGAAAAAGAACTGCCGGAGCATGTTCATCTGGCATACGACGGCTTAAAAATCACCGTTGAATAATCTTCCCACTATGCACCTTCATGTTGTCTCTTTCAACGTTCCGTGGCCAGCCGATTATGGCGGGGTGATTGATGTGTACTACCGCATCAAGAAATTGGCGGATCAGGGGGTGAAGATACACCTGCATTGCTACACCTACGGACGCGAAGAGGCCAAAGAACTGGAGGAACTATGCGAGGAGGTCTGCTATTATCGCCGTGAGATCGGCATGCGACACCAATGGGAGCGAAGGCCCTATATCGTGGCCTCTCGCAATTCCATGCAGCTGATTGAAAGGTTGAAGCAGGACGAATACCCTATCTTGCTGGAAGGCCTGCACAATTGTTATGTGCTGGAGCAGCTGGGCGATGGAAAACGCAAAATAGCCGTGCGGGCGCATAATGTAGAGCACGACTACTACCAATCGCTGGCACAGGCGGAAAAGAGCCTTTGGAAAAAATTCTTCTTTTGGTTGGAATCGAGGAAGCTGAAACGCTATGAATCTATCCTTACTCAAGCTACAACGGTACTGACCATTTCGGAGAAAGATGCACAACATTTCAGGGCGATTGGCTGCAAGCAGGTAGTGGTGGTTCCTCCTTCACACAGCCATTCGCAAGTCAGCTCGCAGACGGGTAGGGGAGCGTATGTGCTCTACCAGGGCAACCTTTCTGTTGCGGAGAATGTCAGCGCGGTGGAATATATAGCCAAAAACCTGATAGCCAACTCGAAACATTCATTTGTCATAGCCGGACGCAATCCCAGCCTTGAGTTGCAAAAGAGACTAAAACAATATCAAAACTTGACCTTGCAAGCCAATCCTACCGATGAGGAAATGCATGCCTTGGTGGCCAACGCCCATGTGAATGTTTTGGTTACCGACCAAGCCACAGGGGTGAAGCTGAAACTGATGAATGCCTTGTATGAAGGTCGATTCTGCTTGGTCAATTCCACCATGGTGCAGGGGACGGAGTTGGGCGAAGCCTGCGTGATAGCTGACAATCCTGCGGCCATGCTGAATGCCTTGGACCGACTGATGGATGTCGAATTTACTGAGAAAGAGTTGGCAAGGCGAAAAGAAATACTGGCCAAGGCCGACACTTTCGACAATTTTAAAAATATTCTTCTATAAAATGCAATTTTTTTAGTATCTTTGCGTTTTCATAGAAACAATGGCAAAGATATTTAGAAGATATAAATCAACAATTTATGGCAACTACCGCAAAGCTTATCTCATAGACGGGCTGCTGACAGGTATTGCCATGTCGCTTGTTTTGTTGTTAAGAGACTGTATGGGTGATATTCCCATGAGGCAGCCGGAGAACTTCGTTACCGAGTTGGTGCTGGCGATAGGCATCTTCTTGTTCGGCTACCTGTATAGGAAAGAGCTGCCCAGAGGAAAAGTCACTTTCAAAGAGCTGATGCTTCTGGGATTGGGAATCGGAGTGGTCAGCGCCATAGCGTTCGGTCTCTGGGTGTGGCTATACTGTGGCGTAATCGACACCAACATGGTTTTCTACTACAACCGGCAACGCGTATGTATGATGGAGCCTGCTGAGGCGAGTGCCGAAGCCAGGGCTGCCAGAGAGCTGGTGATGAAATATACCGCTGGCGACTGGGGGTTCATAGCCGGTTTCCGCTCGGCAGTCATGAGCATCATCATAGCTTTCTGTGCCGCTTTGATATACAGAACGGAGAAGAGTCCGGTGGTGGAGAAGAAGGAAAAGGAGAAATAGGAGCGTAGAACCCATCGGCAAAACAATCATCACAAAGAAACAATAAAAACTAAATAACAGACAAATGGATATTTCAATCATTGTGCCACTTTTTAATGAAGATGAGTCATTGCCTCATCTGGCAGAATGGATAGACCGAGTGATGGAAGAGCATCACTTTGATTATGAGGTCATCATGGTTGATGATGGCAGCAAAGATAACTCCTGGAAGGTCATTGAGGAGCTACACGAGAAGAATCCCCGCTACAAGGGGGTGAAATTTCGCAGAAACTACGGCAAGTCGGCCGCCCTGAATGTGGGTTTTGTGCGCGCCGAAGGCGATGTGGTCATCACGATGGATGCCGACCTACAGGACAGTCCTGACGAGGTGCCCGAGCTTTACCGCATGATAAAAGAGGAAGGCTTCGACCTGGTGAGCGGATGGAAGAAGAAACGCTACGACTCCAAGATAGCCAAGAACATCCCATCGAAATTTTTCAACTGGACCACGCGCAAGATGAGCGGCATCCATCTGCATGACTTCAACTGCGGTTTGAAAGCCTATCGGCGCGATGTGGTGAAGAGCATCGAGGTGTATGGCGAGATGCATCGCTACATCCCTGTCATAGCCAAATGGGCTGGTTTTGGCAACATTGGCGAGAAAGTGGTGCAGCACCGTAAGCGCCAGTATGGTGTGACGAAGTTTGGCCTGAACCGCTTTGTGAATGGCTATCTGGACCTGATGAGCATCATGTTCATGTCGAAATTTGGCAAACAGCCCATGCATTTCTTCGGTCTGATAGGAAGTATTTCTTTCCTGCTGGGATTCATCGCTTTCATTATTGTGTGCGTCATGCGCATCTGTGGCAGTATCTCCCTGACCAACAGCGTTTGGTTCTATGTGTCGATGCTGTTCATCCTGATGGGTACCGTGCTGTTCATGGCCGGATTCTTGGGCGAACTGATTTGCCGCAACTCTTCCACGCGCAACCAATATCTGATTGAAAAAGATATGGTTAATGTAAAAGAATAAGAACAACTAACAAAACTATCGATAGTTATGTCACTCCAATGTGGTATTGTAGGACTGCCCAACGTGGGTAAGTCAACTCTGTTCAACTGTTTGAGTAATGCCAAGGCCCAGGCAGCCAATTTTCCCTTTTGCACCATCGAGCCCAATGTAGGTGTCATCACCGTCCCCGACGAACGACTGAACAAACTGGTAGAAATGGAGCATCCCGCCAGCGTGGTACCTGCCACGGTGGAGATAGTGGATATAGCAGGACTGGTTAAAGGAGCTTCGAAAGGAGAGGGTTTGGGAAACAAATTCTTAGGAGATATCCGCACCACCGATGCCATCATTCATGTGCTGCGTTGTTTCGACGATGACAACGTGACGCATGTGGACGGCAGCGTAGACCCTATCCGCGATAAGCAAACCATCGACTTGGAGCTGCAATTCAAGGACTTGGAAACTATAGAGAACCGCTATGACAAGGAGGTGAAGAAAGCCAAGGCCGGCGGCGATGCGAAAGCCAAGAAAATGGTTGAGGTGATGGACCTTTACCGAGAAGCCCTGTTGGCAGGCCGTAGTGCCCGCACGGTGAAGTTGGAAGAGAGCCAGCTGGAGGCCGCCAAAGACCTCATGCTGCTGACGGCTAAGCCGATACTCTATGTTTGCAATGTTGACGAAGGCTCCGTGGTGAACGGCAACAAGTATGTGGATGCCGTTAGAGAAGCTGTCAAAGACGAGGAGGCCGAAGTGCTGGTGATTGGTGCTGGCATCGAAGCCGACATTGCCGAGCTGGAGACCTACGAGGAGAAGCAGATGTTCTTGGAAGACTTGGGCCTGAAAGAATCGGGTGTGAACCGCCTGATCAAAGCAGCATACAAGTTGCTCAACCTGCAGACTTTCCTGACGGCTGGACCGAAAGAATGCCGCGCATGGACTTTCAAGAAAGGAATGAAAGCTCCGCAAACAGCCGGCATCATTCACAGCGATTTCGAGCGCGGCTTCATTCGTGCCGAGGTAATCAAATTTGAAGACTATGTTGCTTTGGGTAGCGAAGCCAAATGCCGCGAGGCGGGCAAGATAGCCGTAGAGGGTAAAGACTATGTGGTGCAGGATGGCGACATCATGCATTTTAGATTTAACGTCTAATTGAAATAACCATGAAGAAGGTATTGTATATTATCAAGTTGGCTTTTGTGCTAAGTGGCGTTGCCTTTTTGGGTTACGCCTGCTCGACACAGAAGGCCAATTGGACTAATGTTCAGTACCACAACACAACAGCGCACTACAACGTTTGGTGGAACGGAAACGAGAGTTTGAAAGAGGGGGTGGAAAAGATGGAAAACTTGGTGAAAGACGACTATACCCGCCTGCTGCCCGTATACAAATTGGGCACAAAGGAAGAGGTGATGTCTTTGAATCCACAGTTTGACCGTGCCATAGAAAAGAGTGTGAAAGGCATCAAGAAGCACAGCATCTTCATCAATGGGATTGAGCATGTGGAATACATACCCAAGTGCTATATGATGATGGCCTATGCCACCTTTTATAAGCACGACTATGTGAATACCGCCAGTACCTGCCAGATGTTGTTGTCGCAATACCAAGGCACAGAGATAGGCGATGAGGCCGCGGTGCTGTATGCCCGCTGTTCAGCACAAGACCAACGCTACCAAGATGCCGAAAGCTATTTGGACGAATTGGTGGTTGCTTTGGGCAAGGACAATTTCAGCAAAAGCCAGAAACTGAACCTTTATCTGGCTATGGCAGAATGCACCCTGCCACAGGAAAAATATAAAAAGGCTGTACAGTTTCTGAAAATGGCCTTGGAGGAAAAGCCCTCGCGCAAACAGAAAGCCCGCATTTGCTATATCTTGGGACAGGTGTACCAAGAGAACGACAAGCGTCCGACTGCCTCGAAATATTATGAAAAGGTATTGTCGTGCGGTCCTTCCTATGAAATGGAATTTAATGCCCGCCTCAACATAGCATCGTGTGCCGACCTACAGCATACCGACCGTGAGAAGTTGGAGCGGCTGCTCGACCGCATGCTGCGAGACAAGAAGAATGAGGAATTCTTGGATCAGATTTACTATGCCAAGGGCGAGATGTATGTGGGCATGCGGGATTACAAGAAAGCCGTGGAGGCATTCAAGACTTCCTGTGCGGTTTCTAAGACCAACCCTGCCCAGAAAGCACGCTCGGCCATCCGTATAGGTGGGATTATGTACGACAGGTTTCAGGACTATGACCAGTCGCAGATATACTACGATACGGCCATGGGACTCATACATCCCGACTATCCGCATTACTCCGACCTCAAATCGCGCTACGATTTGCTCACCTCGCTGGTTTCCTACACCCGTGTGATAGAACGCAACGACAGCCTAATTGCCGTGGCCAACATGACTGAGGCCGAACGGCTAAACCTTATCAACCAGAAGATTGAGGAGGTGAAAAAGGCCGATGAATTGGCCAAAGAGCGCGAGCTGTTGGAACAACTGGCCAATGATGGCAAAGCCCAACTGAATACCTTGCAAGGTGACTGGTATTTCTACAACAGCAACACGGTGCAGAAGGGCAAGGAGACTTTCCGCCAGCGGTGGGGCATGCGAACTTTGGAAGATTACTGGTTCCTCTCCAAGAAAGGTCTACTGGGTATGAATATGCTGGTTATGAATGATGACAGCTCAGATGAGGGTGATGGTAACGAAAATGGAGAAGGAGGAAACGTGGACTCGGCCAAAGTGGAAAACGGGAAAAGCGACCTAGGCGCTCTGGGCAATCCCGACGACCCCCATGCGGTGGCTTACTATCTGAAAGATTTACCCAAAAGTCAGGCAGAGCAAGACTCCATGCAAGCCGAAACGGCGATGGGATTGCTCAATGCCGGATACATTTATTACGATGGTATACATAACATCCCAAAGGCATTGGAGTGTTACCTGAGGATGGCCAACAATTACACTACCCATCAGGAAATCGTTCAGGCATTCTTTATGCTCTACAAGATTTACGACAAGCAGGGCAATACTCCCAGCTCCAACTACTACCGCGACATGGTGCTGCTGGGTTTCCCCGACAGCGATTTCTCCAACTTGATTCTGGATGAAGACTACTACAAGGAAATCATTCGCCGGAGCCAGCTGATAAAGGAAGACTACGACGAAGTGTACAACCTCTATCGCAGACATCGCTATGATGATGTTGTTCATGCTGTTGCCACAGCCAAGAACCTTTATGAGGGAAATCCCATGTTGGGCAAATTCAGCTACTGGGAAGGTCTTGCCTACGCCCATTTGGACAACAAAAATGCGGCAATAAAAACCTTTGAAGAAATCGTGTCGACCTATCCCCAAACCGACACCATCGTCCCGCTGGCACAGGCACAGCTGAACTATTTGTTGGGAGAAGGCGGTAAGTATATTGTCAACAGCGGTGCTGACGAATTTGTGGACGACTCAATCATGACCCGACTGGAGAAAAGACAGAAAATGGTTAAGGAAGGCAAGTTGGAAGTGGCTAAGGAAGAGGATGTGCTGCCTCCCGAAGCCCAATTGTTCCGCTACAGGGCAGACAAACCCCATCAGGTCATTATCTTAGTTAAAGACAAGAAGATACGAGCCACCCAACTGCAGGGAAAAGTGGGATTGTTTATCAACACCTACTATGGCAACTACGGATTCCAGGTGAAACCTTTGATGTTCACCGACTCGACACAGATGATTACCATCAAGAGCTTCAACAATGCCTCAGACGCTTTGGATTTCTGTACCCATCTGATGCGAGAAGAGGGGCCGATGAGAGACTATGACTCCAATGACTATCTGATTTTTGCCATTTCGCAGCAGAATTACGCAACCTTATACAACCGCAAGAAGGTGGACGCATATAAATTGTTCTACGCAAAATATTATTCAAAATGAGCGAAAATTTAAATAGTCTGATCAACTCCATCACAGTAGGTACTACCATCAATGGCAACATTCAGGCCAATGGCGATTTCCGCATGGATGGCACGCTCGACGGCAACGTCACCCTCACCGGCAAGCTGGTGATAGGGGAGAAAGGTCACATCAAAGGCAATGTGGTGTGTCAGAATGCCAACGTGATGGGTGTGATTGACGGCAACCTCTCGGTGAAAGAATTCCTTACCCTATATGCCTCTGCTCGAGTCAAGGGCGACATCGTGGCCAACAAACTGGCCATCGAGCCAGGTGCCTATTTCACAGGAACTTGCCACATGTTGGACGAACTAACTGACTAAGGAATGGAAGAGACGCTGCGTCAGCTTTTTACCGAATGGTCAGGAGAAAAAACGCAAGAGCTGCTAAAACTCTCTGCCAACGGCAGCAATCGCCAGTATTGGCGTTTAATAGGGGCGCATAGCCGTTGTATAGCCGCCTTCAACGACGACGTTCGTGAGAATGAGGCTTTTTTCTACTACAGCCAGAAGTTGAGGCAGAAAGGCATCTGTGTACCTGAGGTTTACCGCATCGATAGTTCACGGCGCTTTTACCTTCAGGAAGACTTGGGCGACACGACCCTGTACAATTATGTCTACGACAAGCGGCGGCAAGGAGGAGGCTTTGATGGAGAGGTGATGAGTCTCTATAAAACTGTCCTCGAGGACCTTTCTGATATCCAGCTTGCCGGAAGAGACATGGATTTCACCAAGGCTTATCCCCGCCATTCATTCGACGCTCAATCCATGCAATGGGACCTTAACTATTTCAAGTATTATTTCCTGAAACTTAAATATATCCCATTCGACGAAGAACTATTGGAACGTGATTTCCACACCTTGATAGCATACTTGCTCTCTACCGACTGCAACTATTTTCTCTACCGCGATTTCCAGTCGCGCAACATTATGCTCTGCGACGGAAAACCCTATTATATCGACTTCCAAGGGGGTAGGAGAGGGGCTGCCCAATACGACGTGGCTTCGTTGCTCTATAGTGCCAAGAGCGACATTCCCGAACCCATCAGGCAGGAGTTGCTGAACCATTACCTGAACGGCTTGGCATCAAAAAGTCCAATTGACAAAGAGGATTTCCGACAGCATTTCTGGGGCTATGTGCTCATCCGTATCATGCAGGCCATGGGCGCTTATGGCTACCGTGGCTATTTCGAGAGAAAAGACTATTTTATCAATAGCATACCATTGGCCGTCAATAATTTGAGAATGATTATTGAGAACCATACCCTTCCTGTCCAGCTTCCCCATCTCACCCAGGTGTGGCAACGGATTGTGGAGTCGGAATTGGCTCAATCGGCAACGCCTGCCACAGATGGACTTACGGTGACTGTGAGTAGTTTCTCTTATAAGAAAGGGCTTCCGCAGGACACTTCTGGCAATGGGGGCGGCTATGTTTTCGACTGTCGTGCCCTGCCCAATCCAGGACGCTATCCTGAATATCGCTGCTATACTGGGAAAGACCGTCCGGTGATAGAATTCCTGCAAGGCGATGAAGCTGTCGAAGCCTTTCTCAATGGTGCTCAACAACTGGTGGGGCCCTCTATCAAAAAATATTTAGAACGCAACTTCACAAGCCTGACCGTGAGTTTTGGCTGCACGGGAGGGCAACATCGCTCGGTTTACTGCGCAGAAAGAATGGCCGAATGGATTAAGAAAAATTTTGACTGTCAGGTCGTTATAAACCACCGTGAACAAGGATAAAAAAAACTTTCAACTTTTTTTTCGCCACTTCTTACTTTTTTCGTATCTTTGCAATCTGATTTAGAATAATAAAAACATTAATATAACATGAAAAGTAGAACTTTAATCCAGATTCTCTTAGGCTTAGTGATCATTGGTCTCGCAATATGGCTTGTTTCGAGCATCATGAAGCCTGTTAAATTTGACAACGAGTACAATAAACGTCGTGACGCTTGTGCTGAAAAGCTGAAGGCCATCCGTTCTTTGGAAGATGCCTATAAGAACACCTACGGCTGCTACACCGGTAGTTTCGACACCCTTTTCAACCGCTTGATGAACGAAGACAGCCTCAGCGTTGTCAACAAGAACATCAATCGCGACAAGATTCCTGCCGACGTGAAGCTTGAGGAGATGCCCGAGTCAGAGGCTATCAAGCTTGGATATATTTCCCGCGTGGTTGCCTATGTCAACCCCATCGAGAACCTCAGAGCCAATCCTAAGGCTAAGTTTAACCTTACTGACGAGGAAATCCTCAACCTGCGCTACGTTCCCTATCCCAGAGGTGAGAAGAACGAGTTCCAGCTGGATGCCGGCTTCATCGAGAAGAGCGGCTACCAGATGCCCGTGTTTGAGTGCAAGGTGATGATGGCTGACCTCCTGAAAGATCTGGACGAACAGCTCGTCATCAACAAACTGGCCGAGCTCGACCAGAATCAGCGTTTCCCCGGTTGGAAAGTCGGTGATATGACCCAGGCCATTACCGATGGTAACTTTGAATAAAAATGTCGCATCAAGTCACAACTATTATCAAGTCAGATAAGGCGGTGGCCAATAACGATTCGAGATTATCCATTTGCCTCTCGGCAAATGGATTTTCTTTTTCGATTATTACGAGTGAGAACGAAATCGTGATGTTTGGCGAGACCGACTTCGACTTCAACCTCCCGATGGGCGAACAGTCGCAAGCCATCAAGGATTTCTTTACCCGTTTAGGCATCACAACCTTTGGTTTCAGAAAGGCAACGCTGGTTGTGCCCACCCATTATTATGTGTGGATTCCCGAGCATCTCCACGACCCTATCCGCGACCGCCAGTATCTCAACCTTGTTTCCCGTCCTGACTTAAATATGGGAGTTTACCACATCGCTGTGCCACATCTGCATTCCATGATGGTTTTTGCTGCCCCCGCAACTGTTGTGACCTCGTTCAAGTTAGCCATCCCCGGCATCGACGTTCATTGTCAGCACTCTGTTTTGGCAAATGAGATGATGCTGCAGAAAAGTGCCCAGCATCCAGTCATCCTGATGCATGTGCGTGATGGGGTAGGGGATTTTGAGGCATTTTTCAATGGCCAGCTGCTGATAAGCACCAGCTATATAGCCCAAAATGAGAGCGAGCTGCTTTATCATGCCATTGAGCTGATGAAACAACTCCACCTCGAAACACCCGATATGGAACTTTCTATCTGCGGCAATGTGGGTCGTGAGTTTTATTCCATGCTACAGCACTATTTCCCCAACGTCACGCTTTATACCGGACGTCCATTCGCCTACACCAATCCCCAATTCCACACTTTACCCACTTACAAGCACGTCATGTTGCTTTCCTAAAAAGCTATCCCTATGCGTATCATTGCTGGTTCACTCAGAGGCCGCCGTCTCAATCCTCCCACCACCTTGCCTGTCCGCCCTACCACCGACATGGCTCGTGAGAGTCTTTTTAATATACTCAACAACTATGTAGACTACGAAGACTGCACCGTGCTGGATCTCTTTGCCGGCACAGGGGCCGTCTCGTTGGAGTTTATCTCCAGAGGTGTCAAAGAGGTGACATCCATCGACATCAATGCCCAATGCACCGAGTTTATTAAAGATACAGCTCGACAGTTCGGTGTCAACAACATCCATGTGGTACGTTCCGATGTCTTCGACCTCATCAAGCGGGCTTACAAGCAGTTCGACATCATTTTTGCCGATCCACCCTACGCCTTGGAGAACCTACAACAGTTGCCCGACTTGATTTTTGAAAAAGAAATGTTAACCAAGGATGGAATCTTCATTTTGGAGCATCCTCGTGAATATCAGTTCGAAGAGCACCCTCATTTCTGGCAGCACCGTAACTATGGAAAAGTCAATTTCACTTTCTTTGCCCAACAGTTTGACGAAGAAGAGTAATAATAATGTATAATAATAAATATCAATATCATGAAAGCAGTAGTAAAAACTAATTTCTCTTTCCCCAAACAAAAAAGTCTTTATGTCGGCAAGGTACGCGACGTGTACAATATCGACGATAAGTACATGGCCATGGTGGTCAGCGACCGCATTAGTGCCTTTGACGTGGTTCTTCCCAAGGGCATCCCTTACAAAGGCCAAGTGCTCAACCAGATTGCAGCCAAATTCTTAGATGCTACTGCCGATATTGTTCCCAACTGGAAATTAGCCACTCCCGACCCAATGGTTACCGTAGGTCTCAAGTGCGAAGGTTTCCGTGTTGAGATGATTGTGCGTGGCTATCTGGCTGGTAGTGCCTGGCGCGAATACAAGGCAGGTGCTCGCACCCTCTGTGGCGTTCCGCTGCCCGAAGGCATGGTGGAGAATCAGAAATTCCCAACGCCTATCCTAACCCCCACCACCAAGGCCGACGAAGGTCATGATGAGAATATCTCACGTGAAGAAATCATCAGCAAAGGTCTGGTTTCCAAAGAAGACTATGAGCAACTGGAGAAATATGCCTTGGCTCTGTTCCAGCGTGGCACCGAAATTGCTGCATCAAAAGGTCTCATTTTGGTGGACACCAAATACGAATTTGGCAAACGCGATGGGAAAATCTATCTTATCGACGAAATCCACACTCCCGACAGCAGCCGCTATTTTTATGCCGAAGGCTACGAGGAGCGTCTTGCCAAGGGCGAACACCAGCGTCAACTCTCTAAAGAGTTCGTACGCGAATGGCTGATGGCCAATGGCTTCCAAGGCAAAGAGGGACAGCAGGTGCCCGAGATGACCGATGAGATTGTCAACAGCATCACCGACCGTTACATCGAACTCTACGAACACATCACCGGCGAAAAATTCCAAAAAGCCGACGACTGTGCCGATATCACCGATCGTATCGAGAAGAATGTCAGCCAGTACTTGAAGACCCTGTAATATGGAAATCGAGCGCAAATATCTCGTCCGTCAGCTGCCTGACGATTTAGAGCAGTACGAACACTTCGAGATTGAACAAGCTTATCTATGCACATCACCCACCCTGCGCATCCGCAAGATGGGTGATGCCTATATTTTAACCGTCAAGGAGAAATTATCATCTGTTTCCTCTGCCATTCACAACCGCGAAGAGGAATTTGCCCTGAGCGAGCAGGCTTTTCAGCACCTGCTCACAAAGTGCGACAGCGGAAGGGTAGGGAAGACCCGCTACCGCATCAACCTACGCCAGCAGATGGGCGATGGTGCCTATGAGGGATTGACTGCCGAGTTGGACATCTTTCATGGTCGCCACAGAGGACTGATGCTGGTCGAAGTAGAATTTCCCAATACACAAGTTGCCAACAGTTTTGTTCCGCCAGATTGGTTTGGCGAGGATGTGTCGTCCGACTATCATTATCGCAACAGCTATCTGGCATCCATGCCATGAAGAAGATTCCACATACATTCACCATCGTTTTCGCCCTCATCCTCCTGGCGGCCGTTTGCACCTGGTTTATCCCAGCTGGTGAGTTTGTCCGCCAAACCGTCACCATTCAGAATGCCGATGGCTCAACCGCCACGCGCGAGGTGGTGCAGAACAACTCTTTCCATTACGTGGAGAGCCAGCCACAGACGTGGCAGGTCTTTTCTTCCCTCTTTAATGGCTTTGTCGACAAGGCCGACATTATCATCTTCATTTTGATGGTAGGAGGTGCGTTTTGGATTCTCAACAATAGTCACGCCATTGATGTGGGTGTGATGGCCTTTTTGCGCAAGGTGCTGAAGCTCAACCGATATAAGTTCTTTCAAAAATTAGGGGTCGAAAATATCATTATCTCTCTCATAATGATTATGTTCAGCCTCTTCGGGGCCGTCTTTGGCATGAGCGAAGAAACCATTGCTTTCGTTATTATCTTTGTTCCGTTGGCCATCTCAATGGGTTACGACTCCATTGTGGGTGTATGTATGTGCTATGTGGCTGCCCATGTGGGCTTTGCCGGAGCTATGCTCAATCCGTTTACTATTGGCATCGCCCAAGGCATTGCCCAGTTGCCCATTTTTTCCGGTCTCGAATATCGATTCTTCTGTTGGGTGGTGCTCACCATCATTGGCATTGCCTTTGTGCTTTGGTATGCCAACCGCGTGAAACGAAATCCAGAGCGGTCGCCCATGTACAAGTTCGACGACTACTGGCGCCAACGAGCCCAGCAGCAGACACTTACCCCTGTCCAATATCATTCTCCCACCGTCGCCTGGGTGCTTTATGGCATTCTTTCGGCCGTCATGGTGGTATGTGCTGTCCTGATGCCCACCACCTCCATTACCATCGGAGGGGGCAAAGCCAACTTGGTCATCCTGCCCGTGCTGGCAGCACTCTTCATCATCTCTGGTTTCTTCATGCTACGCAAATCTGTCCATTTCTTCATCCTCGACCTCCTGCTGTTCACTATCTGTTTCCTGGTAGTCGGCGTGCTGGGGTATGGGTGGTATGTGATGGAGATTTCTGCTCTTTTCCTTGCCATGGGTATTTGCAGCGGCATCGCCGACAAACAGAGTGCAGATGATATTGCTAAACTGTTCTTGGCCGGCTGCAAAGACATTCTCTCTGCTGCCTTGGTGGTAGGACTGGCCAGCGGTATTATCTTCATCCTGCGCGACGGCAAGGTTATCGACACCATCCTTTATGGCCTCACACGTTCTCTGGCCGCCACGGGCGAGGTGGCTTCGTTGGGGGTCATGTACGTTTTCCAGACCCTCCTCAACCTCATCATGCCCAGCGGATCCGCCAAAGCGGCATTAACCATGCCCATCATGGCCCAATTTGCTGATTTGATTCAGGTCAGTCGACAAACCACCGTGCTGGCTTTCCAGTTTGGTGATGGCTTCACCAATATGATTACTCCCACCAGCGGAGTCCTTATTGCCTGCCTTGGTGTGGCCAAGATACCTTATGCCACTTGGGTCAAATGGGTGTGGAAATTCATCTTGGCGCTTATCCTCATAGGCTTCCTGCTCATGCTTCCCACGCTATTCTTTCATTTCCCCGGATTCTAAACACCCCTCTATATGAAAAAAATAGTCCTTTTCTTACTGTTTGGTTTACTCTCTTTCGGCACTCTCTTTGCCCAAGATTCAACCTATGCACGTCGCATTATCCGGCAATTGTCTTCCAACAAGATGTTTGGCCGCGGTTCCAGCTATCAGGGCGACTCTATCGCGGCTGCCTACCTCTCTGGCGAGATGAAACGTCTGGGTGTGTTACCTCTGCAGGTGAACTATTACCAGCGTTATTGTTACAATTGCTACAGTATGGAGGGACCTATTTCTCTCAAAATCAATGGTCGCGAGTTGGAACCTTACAATCAGTTCCGTGTCTATCCCACAGCTCGTTACCAACAAAAGATTGATCAAGCCACTCAAAAGAAACAATTAAAGAACGGCACCTGGCTTTATGCCGTAACATCGCTCGACACCTATGGCCCCATCGTTGGCGATTATAGCGACAATCCTGTATGCATCGCCGTTCTCGATACTTTATTTCCCAAACGTCCCCGAAAGATCGAGGCCAACATCCCGCTGCAGTATCGTAACAATTATTGGACACAGAATGTTGTAGGTTATGTTAAGGGAACTGTCGATTCCATGATTGTCTTCACAGCACATTACGACCATTGCGGCACTATGGGCGACGGTGTCATTTTCCCTGGTGCCCACGACAATGCCAGCGGGGTGGCTGCCGTCATGGACCTTGCCCGAATGGCCTGCCAACAGCAACCTTATTACACCATGGTGTTCATGCTCTTTAGTGGCGAGGAAGCTGGATTGAAAGGTTCGCAATACGCTGCTGCCCATCCGCTGATTGACTATTCACGTGTCAAGCTGCTTTGTAATATCGACATGTTTTGTGGTGGCGACGAGGGCATTATGTTTTTCAACGCCAAAAGCGATAACACCAAAATTTTTTACAATCAACTCCTACAACTCAATGAAACTTCTAAAGTCGCTTTGGAAATTCGTCCTCGCGACAATCGTCCCAACAGCGACCATTGGCCTTTTTCCGCTTTATGTCCATCCATCTATCTGCTATCCATGGGCGGTCCTTATGGCGGCTACCATAATCCATCCGATACCTGCAAAGGTTGTGGCCTCGCTCATTACCACGATTACATGACACTCATCAAGCAGCTGGCGCACCTCTAACTATTTTTATCATTATTTACTTGAAATTTACTCCGCATTTTTGGTAATTTACTTTCTCCCACTTTATCAGCATGAAGTTTTACTCCTAAAAGCGAATTCTGGAAATACGGAGTTAATTAACGAGTTATTCAGGAGTAAAATATTTTTGCGAGGTGAAAGCAGATTATTAATTTGACTAATTATGAGGAATTTCTCTGCGGGTAATTTAATAATGATTATTGTATTTTGCGTCAGATTGCAAATCTGCCGCAACTGAGCAGGTGAGGGTATTTTACTTTCTCCTGCTTTAGCAGCATGAAGTTTTGCGCCTAAAGTTGAGGGAAATTTACTTTCTCCCGCTTTAGCAGCATGAAGTTTTGCGCCTAAAGACGAAATGAGTTTAATATTTATTACTTTACATAACGTGAATACGAAAAAGTATTTGGAGGTTTAAAAAAGTATGACATAAACCTTTAAACAACAAACTAAACCATATACAATAAACTATAAACTGGCAATCAACTTAAACCCAAATCGTCATTAGGCTGACTTCTTTATTAATTTTAGATTTTTAAAGTCTTTTTGGCCATCTCAGCATTTCTTCCGGCATCTTGACCACATTCCTGCCTCGTCGTAGCTTTGTTCTCCGCTTCGCTATCGAAACCATCCATTGGATGCTTTCTTCACGCCATCACCAGCGATGTGGAGAATCTGCTCGAAATAAATACTATTCTGACACAAACCCTAATGACCGATTTGGGTTAAAACTATAAACAGTCTCCAAACTGAATAAAAAAACCGCCGTGAAAACCACGGCGGTCTGAATTATAATATAATGTTACAAGTAATGTTACTCAGCGGAGGTTTTGGTCAACTGATCAATCTTAGCGTTGATGGGTTTCAGTTCGTCGTACATCTCGAGACGTGCATAGACAGTCTTGAGTGCGGTGAGGCAGCTGTAAAGGTTGGTGCGGTTGTGGCTCTGGTCCTCAGCCGACATATTCTCAATGAAGGTGATGGCATCCTTGAAATAAGGGATGGACTGGCGGAAGAATTCCTTGCTCTCGTTGATGTATTTGTCGTAGAGGCCGGTCTCATCGTCTGGAGGAACGTTGTTGGCAGCATCCAGTTTGTCGACAGCGCGGTTGTAGAGCATCTTACCTAAACCGAAGTTTGCCAAGAACTGGTTGGGCAAAGCCTGTAAGGATTCTTTGTATCTGGCCTCGGCATTGGCGAAGTCCTCAACATTCTCATAGGTGGCACCCGCGGCAGCCAACAGGTTGGCATGCAGCTCGGGTTTGTCAACGGTCTTTTCCAGAGCCTTCTGGATTTCTGCGTTACCCTGCTCCATGTTGCCTTTCATCATGAAAGCCTCGGCCATCATCATGTTGGCGTTGAAGTCTTCGGGGCAGAACTTAACATAATTCTGAGCCAGCTTGATTGCCTCGTTGGTGTCGGCAGCCTCCTTATAGAGACGGAACAAAGTGGCGTAAACCAGATTCTCTTTGGTCTTGGTGCGAACCAGGGGTTTGAAGTATTTCTTCACGGCCTCGTTGTTCTGAGCATTCATGGCAGCCTTACCAGCCAGCATGTACGACTCGTTGGCATATTCGCGCTTGGCGCTGGCCATGAACATCTTGATTGACTCTTCGCTGAGGTTCATGCACTCGTCCCAGTTCTGTTCCTCAAAAGCTTTCACAGCTTTCTTGTAGTATTCGTTGCCAACAAAGCTGAGGATGGTGTTATTGCCCTCGGCATACTCCTTGTCGGTGTCGAGGTCTTTGCAACGAAGGGCTGCATCCTTACATTTGGTAAGCCATTCGGGATCCAAGTTTTTGTATTTCGAACGGGCCTTGTCCTGTTCACCACCTATCTGGCTGTAGATGAGTGCGGCATAATACCAGGTCTTGGCATCATCCTTGGTCTGTTCGTGTTGGCAGGCGGGGTCAATGAGTTTCTTGGCTTTGTCGAGGTAACCACGGTTCTGAGCCTCACGGGCACTGGAAACATTCAGCGACTGTGCACTTACTGAATAACCGACGACGGCAAGAGCCATCATTAAAACAATCTTTTTCATTTTGTTTAGTTTAGTGTTTTGATTTTATTTTCTATTATGTATTCCTAATTGTTAAATTATTGCACCACGCTCCTCTTACTCTTCCTGAGGGTTATCGGGCAACTCGGTCGAAGGCTGGTTGTCAGCCTTTCCCGAATCCTCCGTATTCACTTCCTCTGGGGTCTCCTCTTCATTGTCGGTGGGTACTTTGGTGATGGAGGCTATGAAATCTTTGCCACGCAGGTTGATGAGTTTCACGCCCTGGGTGTTGCGACCCAGCACGCGCAGCTCGCTCACCTTCAACCTAATGGTGATGCCGCTACGGTTGATAATCATCAGATCCTCCTCGTCATTGACATTGGTCAACGTGATGATGCCGCCGGTCTTGTCAGTAAGCTTCATCGTCGTCACACCTTTACCGCCACGTTTGGTCTTGCGGTATTCGTTCAACTTAGAGCGTTTTCCAAAGCCTGTCTCGCTAACCACCAGAATGTCTTCATTCTCATCGTTGCTGACCAGCATGCCAATCACCTCGTCGTCTTCCGGTTCCAAGGTAATGCCACGCACGCCGCTGGCACCACGACCCATCTCGCGGAACTCCTCTTCGTTGCAGCGCATCACTTTGCCTTTCTTCGAAGCCAGGAGTATCTCGCTGTTGCCATTGGTGAGGCTGGCCGAAATCAGTTCGTCTCCCTCCTTGATACCCACAGCGATGATACCCTTGGTGCGTGGACGTGAGTAGTTCTCCAGCAGGGTCTTCTTCACGATGCCTTTCTTGGTGCACATCACGATGGAATGACTCTTCAGATACTCTTCGTCGCTCAGATTTTCCACGTTCACATAGGCTTTCACCTTGTCGTTAGGCTCTATGTTAATCATGTTGAGGATAGGACGTCCCTTGGCATTCTTCTCACCCTCGGGAACCTCAAAGGCGCGCATCCAGTAGCAACGACCCTTCTCGGTGAAGAAAAGCAGATAGTTGTGGTTGGTGCACATGAAGATATGCTCTACATAGTCCTCATTGCGCACGGCGCTGCCCTTCGAGCCCACGCCGCCGCGGCTTTGTGCGCGGTATTCGCTCAGCAGCGTCCGCTTCACATAACCCATGTGCGAGATGGTGATGACCACCTGGTCGTCGGGAATGGTATCTTCTATGCGGAAATTCGAAGCCTCATAGCGGATAGCGGTGCGACGCTCGTCACCATATTTGTCTCTGATTTCGATGAGCTCGTCCTTGATAACGCCAAAGAGCACATTGCGGTCACCCAGAATTTCTTTGCAACGGGCTATGAAGCGCATCTTCTCGTCATACTCTTCCTGTAGCTTTTGATGTTCCAGTCCTGTCAGCTGGCGTAACCGCATCTCCACGATGGCTTGGGCTTGCAGCTCGCTGAAATTCCATCGGTCCATCAGGCTCTGTTTGGCGGCCTCCACGGTGGGCGACTGCTTGATCATCTGGATGATTTCGTCTATGATGTCGATGGCGCGCAAGAAACCCTCCAGCAGGTGGGCACGCTTCTCGGCTTCGGCCATCTCAAACTTGGTGCGGCGGGTCACCACATCCTCTCTGTGCTCCACAAAGTTGCGAATCAGGTCTTTCAGATTCAACAGCATGGGGCGGCCATGCACCAAAGCAATATTGTTCACCGCAAAAGAGCTTTGCAGCTCGCTCAGCTGAAAGAGTTTGTTCAGTATCACCTTGGGCACCACGTCATGGCGCAGCATATACACCACGCGGATACCGTCTTTGTCGCTCTCGTCGCGTATGTCGGTAATGCCAACAATCTTGCCTTCTTTCACCAACTGGGCTTGCCGTTTAATCATCTCGCTCTTGTTTACCCCAAAGGGGATGGTGTGGGCCACGATGATGTTCCTGCCCTTGTTGTCCACATCGATAGTGGTATCGGCTCTCAGTACGATGCTGCCGCGTCCGGTGCTGTAAGCCTCTTTCACTCCGTTGTAGCCATAAATCGTGCCACCGCCAGGAAAGTCAGGAGCCTTCACATACTGCATCAGCTCATCCACGGTGATGTCGTTATTGTCTATAAAGGCTATGCAGCCGTCCAGCACCTCTCTTAGGTTGTGTGTGGGCATGTTCGTGGCCATACCCACGGCAATGCCGCTCGAACCGTTCACCAGCAGGTTGGGCACTCGTGTAGGCAGCACCGTGGGTTCCTCGCGCTCATTGGTGTAGGTAGGCATCATGTCCACGGTATCCTTCTTGATGTCTGCCAAAATATCATTGGCCATCTGCTCCATGCGGCACTCTGTGTAACGCATAGCGGCCGGGCTGTCGCCGTCGATACTGCCGAAGTTGCCTTGCCCGTCCACCAGAGGATAGCGCATATTCCAGTCCTGTGCCAGGCGCACCATGGCACCATACACCGACGAGTCGCCGTGAGGATGGTATTGACCCAACACTTCGCCTACCACCGTGGCAGACTTACGGTAAGGTGTGTTGAAGTACATACCCATATCGTTCATGGCATAAAGAATACGGCGCTGCACCGGTTTCAGTCCGTCACGCACATCAGGCAACGCACGCGACACGATCACCGACATGGCGTAGTCAATATAGGCCGTTTTCATCGTGGTTTCAATGTCAACGCGCGTGATTTTTTCGTTTTCAGATATCATTGTTTATATATATTATTGTATTTCAATTATAAAATGCGAAAACCATTTTTTCAACAAGAATACAAAGATACGCTTTTTTTTCCATATATCACCATCCCAATCTCCTATTTTTTTCAACAATCTCCTCACCTACCCTCCTCACGATGGCACGCTTTTTGTTAACAACTTCCTCAGCAAGGTGATTTCTTATTTGAGAGTGGTCGCCTTTTCAGTCGGGTAATCCTACATACTATTCTGAAAAACAACCACTTTCAATAACCTTCTCCAGGTGTTCATCAAAAACAGCAAACCGAACGATGGATGAGCAGCACTCACCTTAAACATGCCTCTGTTGAAAAGAAACCTACTGAGGGCCTTTTCAAGTGGAGAATTTATTGTACTTTTGCAACGTCAAAAAGAAAATATGGAACCTAAACTAACAGAACACGCGAAAATAGCCTTGTCCAATAGCCGCGACGAGGCCATCCGACTGAAGAACGGCGCCATCGGAGTGGAGCATATCTTTCTGGGCATCATCCGCGAGGCCGACTGCTCGGGGGTGACCATGCTGCGCGATTTGGGGGCTGACATCGCCGCCATCAAGACCCGTATAGAGAACACCATCGGCCAGATGGACAGCGACCTGCGCTATACTGCCGACAGCGAGATACCGATGCTGCGCCAGTCGGAGAAGATTCTGCGGCTGAGCTTCCTCGAGAGCACTCGGCTGAAATCGGCTGAGATTCACACCGTTCACCTCATCCTTGCCATCTTGCAGGAAGGCGAGAACTTGGTGGCACAGCTGTTGAAACAGTATGCAGTCGACCATGCCCGTTGCATCAAATACCTGCAACAACATGGCGCGCTGCCCCCTTCGGCCAACCCCACCGACTTCTCCTCCCCCCTACCCGACTTCCGGTCGCAAACCAGCGAGGACGACAACGACGACCCCTATGCCGACCCCGAGGAGGAGCAAGAGCGCCCTCAGGGCAACCACTATCGCTCCCACACCGACGGGCCCAAGTCCGACAACAAAACGCCCGCCTTAGAGAATTTCGGACGCGACCTCACCCAGCTGGCACACGAGGGCAAGCTCGACCCCATTGTGGGACGTGAGCGGGAACTGGAGCGCATTGCTCAGATTCTCTCCCGCCGCAAAAAGAACAACCCCATCCTCATAGGCGAACCCGGCGTGGGCAAGAGTGCCATCGCCGAAGGCCTCGCCCTCCGCATCATCGAGGGCAAAGTGCCCCGCACCCTTTATGACAAGCGGGTGATCTCGCTCGACCTTGCCTCGCTGGTGGCAGGAACCAAGTACCGCGGCCAGTTCGAAGAGCGCATGAAGGCCGTGTTGAACGAGCTGGAGAAAAACCCCGACATCATCCTCTTCATCGACGAGATTCACACCATCGTGGGGGCCGGCAGCGCCAGCGGCTCGTTGGATGCCTCCAATATGTTCAAGCCCGCCCTTGCGCGTGGCGAGATACAATGCATCGGCACCACTACGCTTGACGAATACCGTCAGTATATAGAGAAAGACGGTGCCTTAGAACGCCGTTTCCAAAAGGTGCTGGTGGAAGCCACCACACCCAAGGAGACGCTGGCCATCCTCCGCAATATCAAGGAGAAATATGAGGACCACCATCTGGTGCAGTATACCGACGATGCACTCAAGGCCTGCATTTCCCTGACCGAACGCTATGTGAGCGACCGCGTGCTCCCCGACAAGGCCATCGATGCCCTCGACGAGGCGGGTGCTCGGGTGCGCATAGCCAATGTTCAGGTACCTGAAGACATTGTTGTGCTGGAGAGCGAGATTGCCCGTGTGGAGAAACTGAAGAAAGAGGTCCTTGCCAAGAAGAGCTACAACGAGGCTGCCGAATATCGCGACCAAGAGCGACAGTTGCGTGACAAACTGGCAGAGCGCAAACAGCAATGGGAGGTGAACGAACGCGACAAACGTGTGCGGGTGACCGACCAGGACGTCGCCGAGGTGGTGGCCATGATGACAGGGGTGCCTGTGCAGCGCATCGCGCAGAGCGAGGGCAACCGCCTGTTGGTCATGGAAGAGGAGATACAAGGTTCGGTGGTGGGTCAGGACCAGGCTGTTAGCCAGATTTGCAAGGCCATCCGTCGCAACCGTGCCGGATTGAAAGATCCCAACCGTCCCATCGGCTCCTTCATCTTCGTGGGTCCCACAGGTGTGGGCAAGACTTACCTCACCAAAGTGCTGGCCAAATATCTGTTTGAGAGCGAAGCCAACATGATACGTATCGACATGAGCGAGTATATGGAGAAATTCGCTGTCTCTCGCCTGATAGGTGCCCCTCCGGGCTATGTGGGTTATGAGGAGGGAGGCCAACTCACCGAGAAGGTGCGCCGCAAACCCTACTCTATCGTTTTGCTCGACGAGATAGAGAAAGCCCATCCCGATGTTTTCAACGTGCTGCTGCAAGTGCTCGACGACGGTCAGCTAACCGATGGCTTGGGCCGCAAGGTCGACTTCAAGAATACCATCATCATCATGACCTCCAATATCGGCACCCGCCAGCTGAAAGACTTCGGCACCGGAGTTGGGTTCAGCACCTCGGCTCGCGAGGCCGAACGCGACCAACTGGAGCGGAGTGTGATTGACAAGGAAATGAAGAAACGCTTCGCACCAGAGTTCCTCAATCGTATTGATGACATAGTGTTTTTCAATAGTCTTAAACGAGCTGACATACATAAGATTATTGACATTGAACTCAAGGGACTCTTCAAGCGGGTGCAGGACATGGGATTCAGCATCGACCTCGACGAAAAAGCCCGCGACTTCATCCTGAAGAGAGGCTGGGACGAACAGTATGGTGCCCGTCCGCTTAAACGCGCCATCCAGCGCTACATCGAGGACGACTTGGCCGACGAAATCATCAAGGCAGACATCCTGCCCGGCGACACCATCCACATCACCTCTCTCGACCCCGACGACAAGAACGCCGAGAAGTTGACCTTCACCATCGAGAAAGGCGACACCAGCCATCAGTTCGATGCCGCCCTCAGCGAAGCAGCCCCCGCCGAAGTAGCCGTCGACTAAACACCAATCCCCTAATACAAAAAGGCTTGTCAAAATGGCAAGCCTTTTTTTTCTTTCTCCCCTTTCAATTCTCCCCATCCCGCCCATCCACCCCATTATTCCCATCCACCCCTTTTTCTCCTCTCCTCTTTCAATTCTCCCCATCCCGCCCATCCACCCCATTATCTTCATTCACTCCCCATTTTCACCTTTCCCCTTTCAATTCTCCCCATCTCGCCCATGCACCCCATTATTTTCATCCACTCCCCCCATTTTCACCTTTCCCCTTTCAATTATCCCCATCTCGCCCATTCACCCCATTATTCCCATCCACCCCATTATTGCTTGTCAAGACATAGGTATGTATTGAAGTGTTTGTTCCATAAAGTTGCATACCGTGTTTCCGATGTAATCAGGCAGCAAGCCTAAATATTCAAAACCGGAAAAACCGAAATTCTTTCATGACAGGTGACATTTGAGCTGACAAAATGATGGTTTCAAATTTTTTTTGTATCTTTGCAAGCTTAAATTATATATAGAAAATGGGAAGAATCCTTGCAATTGACTATGGCATAAAGCGTACCGGAATTGCCGTGACCGACCCCGACCGCATCATAGCGACCGGTTTGACCACCGTCAACACCCCTACCCTGCTTCCTTTCCTCAAGGATTACTGCTCCAAGGAGCCTGTCGACATCTTCCTCGTGGGTGAGGCCAAGCATCTCGACAACACCCCCTCGGAGTCAATGCGCTTGATTGAGCCTTTTGTGAAGATGCTTGCCAAGGCATTCCCCGACAAATCGATAGCCCGCATCGACGAGCGGTTCACCTCCAAGCTCGCCTTTCAGGCCATGATAGACGGCGGCCTCAAGAAGAAGCAACGCCAGAACAAAGCCCTGATTGACCAGGTGTCGGCAACCATCATGCTGCAGAACTATCTGGATAGTGCCGAATACAAGAAAGGACTGTAGGGGGGGGCAACCTTTTGAATGACTTTAAATAATACGAATTTGACGATAAATAATTGATAAAACATATAGTAAAATGATATACCCGATTATTGGCCTTGGCCATCCCACGTTGCGCAAAGTGGCGCAGCCTATTGATAAAGATTACCCCGAACTTGACAAGTTGATTGCCGATATGTATGAGACCATGTATAACGCCGACGGCGTGGGTCTGGCCGCTCCGCAGATAGACCTCTCCATCCGCCTGGTGGTCATCGGTTTCCGTCCCTACGACGAGAAGACCGACACCTACGGCCCCGTCGCTGAGGAACATACGCTCATCAATCCGGAGATTCTTGAATTCGTGGGCGAGAAACAGTATTTCAATGAGGGATGTCTCTCCGTTCCCGACATCCACGAGGATGTGCTGCGCACCGAAGGCATCCGCATCCGCTACTACGATGAGAAATGGCAACTGCACGAGGAGGAAATACACGGACTCTTTGCCCGCGTGGCACAACACGAGTGCGACCACTTGGACGGCAAGGTCTTTACCGACCGCCTTTCTCCCCTGCGCCGCACCATGATTAAGCGAAAGCTCAACGATGTGGTGGCCGGCCGCGTCCGCACCCATTACCGGATGAAGGCACCCAAGAAATAAATAAAGGTGGGTTCTATAAATTCCACATTTAAAAAACAATAATAAATATGAGTGTACTTAAATTTTTCAGCGCTTTTGCCCTTATTTCGGCATCTTTCCGATTGTCAGTCGGTTACAATGCACCGCATTGCTCCCTCCTTCC
>JAEEHQ010000015.1 GCA_016280915.1 Bacteroidales bacterium | reverse complement strand
TTCAGCGCTTTTGCCCTTATTTCGGCATCTTTCCGATTGTCAGTCGGTTACAATGCACCGCATTGCTCCCTCCTTCCGCACGGAAATCTGCTCGAAATAAGAACAAAATCGATTGAAAGCAATTTATAGAACCCACCTTAACCCAAAGTACCGATATTCTCGACCAAAGCTTGGATGTCGGGATCGTCGGCGGGGAAGATGATTTTGGCTTGGGAATAGTAGGGAAGCCGTTGTGAGAGTTGAGCCTGAATGAAGTCGTGGAGCTCTTGAGAATTTTTGTTGGCAAGGATGGGCCGCTGTTTCTTGGAACGTTGGGCTCGGTGGATGATAGTTTCGATACCTACGTTCAAATAAACAGAGATTCCGTGGGCGTTGATCCATTCCATGTTGTCGAAAAAACAAGGGGTGCCGCCACCGGTGCTGATGACTACATGATTCAGAGTGTGGGTACTGTGGAGCATGAGCTGCTCTAATTTGCGGAAGGCATCCTCGCCGTAGCGATTGAAAAAGAGGGGGATGGAGGTATGGTAATGTTCCTCGAAGAGTTGGTCGAGGTCGACAAATCGTGTATCAAGACACTCAGCGAGTTTGCGTCCGATAGTGGTTTTGCCACTGTACATGTAGCCGAGGAGGTAGATGTTCAATCGATGCGCTTTAAGAGATTATACTTTGATTTTTTTTTGTTAGCGCGTAGGCCTGTTTTTGAGTTTTTGGAGGATGTGGGGAGGTATTAAATGGCGATAGCGTGAGATGAGGGTAGGGTCTTCGTTGAGGGGGATGTTGACTTTTGTGTTGATGGGTTGGCCGTCGGAAATGGTGATAAGGGGGAATGTCCGTTTGGCAGTACCGGCGAAGATGCCGAGGGCTCCGTTGACATTGCTATATACTTCAGGGGGTTCAGCAATGAGCGACATCATGCTGTTGATTTCGTCTATGTCCTGTAAATAGCGGTATCGGTCGGGGGTGACGCATTCGATGGAGAGGCTGTATTGGTGGATGTAGGGCTGGATTTCGTTGGTGTCGCGAAGCAGGATAACCATAATGGAGGCATTGTGTGTTTTGCCATCGATATTGGCATCTGTGGTGAGCAGCTGGGTGTAAAGATAACCTCCGAGCGCTTCGGTGGCAGCTGCATTGGGTGAGGTGAGGGCTTTGTCGAAACAGAAGAAGAAAGTGTTGAAAGTGGTGTCGATGGTATCGGAGTAGTCAAAATAGGGAATATAGATGGAGCCGCTGTCACGCTGAGTGATGCCAAAACGATAGTAGTTGTGATAGTTGGCAGGGTCGGTGACTTTGAAATTGACTACCAGTAGGTTGAATGTGGAGTCGCTGTTGATAAAAGCAGCAAGGTTGCTGATTTGAGGCATCCTGGGCACATAGGTGCTGGATGTAACAAGTCGGTCTCCAGCCTGCACCCGGATGGAGAGGCTGTCGTCCTCATGAGGGATGTAGTTGAAGAAGTAGCGACATTGGTCGGCATGGGTGGGGCGGTATTCGTTGCCATTGACACGAAGGAGCATGTCGACATTGGAGACGGGGTGGTTGTTGGAGGTGTCGAGGAAGAAATGACTGTTGGCAAAATAGACAAAGAATGGCTTTTCGGCCGAGGGAACACCATTGAGAACCAACTGGGAAGGAGAGTCCAAAGGGTCTATTTCGATGACCTTTTCGCAAGATGAAAAGAAGAGGACAAAGGTCAGAAGGGGTATGAGAAGAAACTTGTGAGGTATCATGTATTCGTTTATTTATGATTCATTTAAAAGTAGATGGTGTAGGATGCTGAGGGAAGAATGGGGAAGATGGAGAGCTGGACAAGTGCGCGGGAGTAGCCGAGGGAGGTGTGTTGGCTGCTGGTGTAGGTGAGGTAGGGGTTGGCGTGGTTGTAGAGATTGTAGACGCTGACGTTGATGGTGCGGCGGATTTTGCGGGGCTGTCCGTTGGCTAAGGTGAGCCGAGTCTTAAAGGTGCGATGGAAGTTGGCACTTATGTCGGCTCGGTGGTAGTTGGGCATGCGGTAATTGTTGCGGCTGCTGACATGGGAGAGGCTGTGTCTGCCGGAGTTGTAGTCGTCGGGGTCATCGGAAGCTCGGGGATAGCGTTGCATGGCCAGTGTGGCGGTATTGCCTGTGCAAAAGACCCAGGTGGCGGAGACATCGAAACGCTCGCTGAACTTATAGTTGAGTACGATGGAGAAGTCGTGTCGGCGGTCGTACTTGGCAGGGAACGGGTTGCCGTTGTTCAGAACCTGGCCTTCGCGGTCGAAGAGGTGGGTGGTGCGACTCCATGTATAGGCAATCCAGCCAGTAAACTCACCAAAATTACGCTGTGCGAGGAATTCCACACCATAGGTCCACCCGTCGCCCATGCATACGAGGTCTTCCCATCCTTGGGAGGTGCCGAAGGCAGTCATGCCATCTTTATACTCAATGAGATTGGACATGCGCTTGTAGTAACCCTCAAGGGATAGTTCGGCCACCAATGGGATGTCGTAGCAAATGCTGGCAGCCAGCTGATGGGCATTCATGGGTTGGATGCGGTCGGTGGAGGGAACCCAGAGGTCGGTGGGCATGGAGACACTGGTGGTGGAGAGCAGGTGCATGTATTGCGACATATAGGCATAGCCAGCCTTGAAAGAGAGATTCTCGCCCAACAGAAGTCGGGCCGAGAGACGTGGCTGTAGAGAGGGATAGAACGAATTTTCGACTTGGAATCCGCTGAAATGGAGTCCGTAGTTGACCTTAAGAAGGTCGTTGATGTTCCAGTCGTCTTCGGCAAAGACCACCCAGTCGTTGGCCAGAACCAGGGCATCTTGGATATTGGTGTCCATCTGCCAGGCTTCGTTCATCTGTATTTGGTCGTAGTAGTCGATGCTGGCACTTGCCACGCTGGGACGGATCCAATGGTGGGTGAGGTAGGTGCCAAACTGGATGTCGTGGTTGGTGTTGGGCGTGAAGGCAAAGTCGATACGGCCGGTGAGGTCTCGGATGCTGGAGAGGTAGTCGCCATCAATAGTGGAGACTTGTTCGGAACCGTCATTGAGGGTGGCTATTGTTTCAATGCCGACATCCATAGTGTTGGTGTATTGAGTGTAGGAGGATGACAGATTCATGAAGAGGCGGGGCCTGAGGACATAGTTCCAACGGAGTCCACCCACCAGGTTGCCCCAAATATTGATATAGGAGAGGTACTGGTCTTCCTGAAGACTGCTCTCGGTACGAACGCGGATGTTGGCATCATCATTGCCGGCATAAAAGGTGGCATAGAGTCGGCTTTTGTCGGAAAAGGTGTGGACGGCTTTGGCGTTGATGTCATAGAAATGATAGCCGGCATTGAGTTTGGTCTTGCCGTCGACATCCAGTGCCATCCGTGCCACCAGTGGGCGGAGCAGGAGGTCGGCATAGGTGCGACGGGCTGAGAGAGAGAAGGTGGTTTTTTCGGGTATGATAGGGCCTTCGACGGCTATTTTGGTAGAGATGAGACCGATGGAGGCATTGCCATGGATTTCTTTATCGTTGCCATTGTTGGTGGTGACATCTAAGACGCTGGAAAGTCTACCTCCGAAGCGAGCGGGAAAGCTGCCCTTGTAGAGTGTGACATTCTTGACGGCATCAGCATTGAAAGCGGAGAAGAAGCCGCCAAGGTGATTGACATTATAAAGAGGAACGCCGTCGAGGAGGAAGAGATTCTCGTCGGGACCGCCTCCACGGACATACATGCCTCCAGTGCCCTCATTACCTGACTGGACCCCAGGGAGGAGTTGGATTGCCTTGAGGATGTCGGCCTCGCCAAAGAGGACGGGGACCGCCTTGAGTTGTTCGACAGGCATCTCCAACGCACTCATCTGGGCAGACTCGCGTGAGTTGATGCGTTGGGCGGTGATGGTAACCTCTTGCAGCTGGATGCTTGATTTGAGTCGGTAATTACGAGACTGGTTGGTAGTTAGGACAATTGTGTCATAGATGGGCTCATAACCCACAAAAGTGATGCGGAGCATGGCGCTGTCGCCCTTCAGGGTAAGGGTGAAGCGGCCATTGGCATTGGTGGTGGTGCCTTTGCCACTGCGGGTGTCGAGAATGGTAGCGCCGATGAGGGTTTCGCCACTGGCGTTGTCGGTGACCGTCCCACTAACGGTATGCTGGGCAAAAGAGGCCAATGGTGCTATCAGTAAGATAAACAGGAGGATGTGTCTGGGCATTCGGATAAAAGTTGCGAAAGGGTTTTGTTGAAAATAGGATGAATATAATTGGGCGCGATGTCGCACATGGGAGTGAGGACAAAGCGACGGAGATGCATGCGGGGGTGGGGAAGTATTAGGTTGGGAGAGTGTATGATGAGTGAGTCGTAGAAGATTAGGTCAATGTCGATGGGTCGAGAGGTGTAAAGTGGTTGAGCATTCGCTTTACGTATCCTACCCAATTCTTTTTCGATGGTGAGTGCGTGGGTGAGGCATTCATTAGGTGAAAGATGAGTGAGGACCTGGATTGCCTGATTGAGAAAATCTTGTGGTTTCTCATCAGCGGTGAAATTGCCCCAAGGGGCTGTTGTGTAAATTGCAGAAAAATCAGCAACAGACCCAATACGTTGCTGGATTAGGTCTGTTGCTTTGCGTAGCGTGGCTTCGCGGTTGCCTTGATTGCCTCCGATAAGGAGGTATAGTGTGTTAGGATGCATCAGCCACAGTGCATGTAGGTGTCGACCAAGGCGAGGATCTTCTCGGAGTCGTTGCCGATGTCGGCACGGAGGGTGCGGTCGTTGAATGCACGGAGTTCCTTGATGATGCCATCGATAAGGGCAGGGGCGAAGATGCCGCGTTCCTCGTAGATGGAACGGTCACGCTCAAGGAGGTCGGCGCTGGCAGCGCAACTGTCGGGGAGCACATCGAGGCGTTTAAGAACCTCTTCATGTTCGAAGATGTTGACGCTGACATAACGGTCGCGGGCATATTGGACGGCATTTTCCATTTCAAAGCCATGACGGGCTGCAACAGCCATACCGGCCAAAAGGAGATAGACATTGGCACTTCCGTCGGGAGTGCGGAGCTCGATGGTCTGCTTGTGGCTGAAGTCAACGGCATCGTTCTTCTCTAATGGATTGCAATCGGCCATCATGTTGCCGGAGCCCTTGGTCCAGCCCAGAGGCACGCGGACCATGGCGCTGCGGTTGCGGTCGCCCCAGCAGATATTGGTAGGAGCCTCTTGGTGGGGCACCAAACGGAAATAGCTAGTGGGGTTGGTGTCGCCGAAAGCAGTGAGAGAGCCAGCACATTTGAGAATGCCAGCGACGGTTTTCATCGCCACGTCGGAGAGACCGTTCTCACCGACATACATGTTCTGGCCATCCTTACTCACGCGAGTGTGGATATGCATGCCGCTACCTGCTTTGCCAACAGTGATTTTGGGCGCAAAGGTGACGGTTAGGCCATACTGGTAACCCAGAGTGCGCATAATCCATTTGGCGATGACCAGTTGGTCGGCAGAGTCCTCAAGTGTGGTGGGCAGGAATTCAATTTCATTCTGCTCATACATGTAGTTGCCATGGTAGAAATTGCCCACCTCGCTGTGGCCGTACTTAATAAGGCCACCGCATTCGGCAATCAGTTTCATGGCTTCGGTGCGGTAATTCTCGAACTTGCAGAAAGGAGTTGAGTTATGGTAGCCATGTTGGTCTTCGGCTTGGTAGTCGTCTTGGCGAGGAGCGATGACGTAATATTCCAGCTCACCCATGGTCTCAAATTCCATGCCACCAGTCACTTCGCGGAAGGCGTTGCCAGCCTTATGGAGGGTGTATTCGGGAGCCATCTCGAAGGGATTGCCGTCCTTTGTGTAGTAATTGCAAAGGATGTCGAGGGTGGGAATCTCAGCGAAGGGGTCGAGAAAAGCAGTGCGGAAACGAGGGATGACATAGAGGTCGCTGTTGCCTGCTTCAATGTATGGGAAAAGGCTGCTGCCGTCAACGCGCTCACCTGATGTGAGGATCTCGTCAGCATGTTCAAGGCTGTTGATGACAAAGTTGAGCGTTTTGAGTTTTCCGTCATTTGCCATGTAGCGGAAGTTGATCATCTCAATCTGGAATTCCTCGATGACCTTGAGAATGTCGGACTTTGTAAAGTCCTTCATCGGTTTCTGAAGGAATTGAACCAAGCGGTTGGGATTAAGTTTGAGTTCTTCTTGCTTCATATTGATGGTGCTATTTTAAAATTGGGCTGCAAAGATACGAATATTTTTGTAACTAATACATTTTTTTTTGTATCTTTGCAAACTCAAAATTAAAAATAAAAAAAGCTATGTTCAGTAAAGAGACTTATATTGCAAGACGTGAGCAACTGCGCAAGGACGTAGGCCACGGACTCATCATCATTCAAGGCAACCACGAAGCTCCATGCAACTACCCTGACAACACTTATTGGTTCCGTCAGGATAGTACCTTTCTATATTTTTTCGGCCTTCAGCGTGAAGACCTGGTGGGTGTGCTTGATTGTGAAAGCGGCAAAGACTATGTGTTCGCCAACGACTATGATATAGATGATGTTATTTGGAGTGGCCCGCTGCCCAGTGTAAAAGAGCTTGCTGCCAGTGTGGGTGTGGCTAACAGTGGCGACCTCTGCGCCCTGCAGACCCTTTGCACCAAGACCATCGGCGAGGCCCGCAAGATACATTATCTGCCCCCCTACCGTGCAGATAACACCCGCCAGATGAGTCAACTGCTTGGTATTAAGTTTGACGCGGTTACCCGCTATGCCAGCATGGAACTGGTGATGGCCTGCATCAAGCAACGCAGTATCAAGAGCGACGAGGAGATTGCCGAAATAGAGAAAGCTATCGCCACCGCTTACAATATGCATACCTGCGCTATGAAGATGGCTATGCCTGGACGTTATGAATATGAGTTGGCAGGCATCATGGAGGGTGAAGCTTGGAAGGGTAATGGTCCTGTGAGTTTTCCCATCATCATGACGGTGCACGGTGAAACGCTGCACCTGCATGGTCACAACAACAAATTGGAGGTGGGACGTATGCTGGTGATGGACGCTGGCTGCGAGACAGCGATGAACTATTGTTCTGACATCACCCGTTCGGTGCCTGTTGGTGGCAAGTTCAACGACCGCCAGCGCACTATTTATGAGATTGTTTTGGCTGCTCAGATGGAGTGTTTGAAGCTTTCTCGTCCGGGTATCACCTACAAGGAGGTCCACACCGCTATCAGCAAAGTGCTGGCACAAGGTTATAAGGATCTTGGAATCTTGAAGGGTAATGTGGATGACATTGTGGCCAATGGTGCTCACAGCTTGCTGATGCCTCATGGTCTCGGTCACATGATGGGTTTGGATGTGCACGACATGGAGAACTATGGACAGATTTATGTGGGTTATGATGACGAGACCCGACCCAGCAATCAGTTTGGTTTGGCCAGCCTACGCTGCGGCCGTAAATTGCAGACGGGCTTTGTGGTCACTGACGAGCCGGGCTGTTACTTTATTCCCGCCCTTATAGACAAATGGCACGCCGAAGGCACCAATAAAGACTTTGTTAATTTCGACGAGTTGGAGAAATGGAAAGACTTTGGTGGCATTCGTATTGAAGATGACGTGCTCATCACCGAGGACGGTTGCAGGGTGCTCGGTAAGCCTATTCCCAAGACAGTTAAAGAAATTGAAGAGACCATGGCCAGCTAAGCTGACTCAGGGTTAAGGTGGGTTCTATAAATTCCACATTTAAAAAACAATAATAAATATGAGTGTACTTAAATTTTTCAGCGCTTTTGCCCTTATTTCGGCATCTTTCCGATTGTCAGTCGGTTACAATGCACCGCATTAGCTCCCTCCTTCCGCACGGAAATCTGCTCGAAATAAGAACAAAATCGATTGAAAGCAATTTATAGAACCCACCTTAAGTGAGAACGCTCTACCGAAACAAAGGATTATTAGAGTAAAAAAAGGCAGGCACCGATGGATGCCTGCCTTTTATAATACTTGTTTTTGATTATTTCATTCGTGAGAGTGCCACTTGGGCAGGTTCGTAGCCGGCGGTGGCAGCTTTTTTGTACCATTCGCGAGCTTTCTTTTTATCGGCCGGAACTCCTTCATCGCCCTCTTCAAGGATGGAACCACAGTAGTACATGGCAATCACATCGCCATTGTCGGCAGCCTTTGTGAGCCAGTTGAGGGCCTCGGCCATGCTGGGTTCGACATAGATGCCGTTGGTGTAGCAACTGGCCAGCATACGGTAGGCGCGGTTGTACTCATGGTCGGCAGCGAACTTATAGAGCTCGTATGCTTTCTGCGAGTTGAGCACTACGCCCAAGCCTTCTTGGTAGCAGTAGCCCAGATTGCAATAGCCCTCCAAACTGCCCAGGGTGACGGCCTTCTCGTAGTAAAGGACAGCATTTTTGAGCTCGCCCTGTTGACGGTAGATGTCACCGAGGGTGTTGATGGCACGGATGTTTTCGTTGTCGGCAGCTTTCTCCAGCCAGCTAATGGCAGTGGCGGTGTCGGCACGACAACCCAGCCCACTCAGATAGCAGGCACCCAAATAAAACAGGCTGGCTTCGTGTCCCAGACTCACGGCGGTGTCGAGGTAGGCTTTGCCGAGGTTATCATCTTCTGGGCATCCGTTGCCCTGCAGGCATGCAAGTCCGAGCGCCCCGTAGGCACGTGCGTCATGGGATGTGTTGGCAATATTCTCATATAGTTTATAGGCAGCCTTGGGATCAGCTTCCTCGATACCGATGCCGTTTTGCAAGCAAGCGGCAAGTGCTATGCCTGCATTGACATCGCCTCGCTGGGCACCTGTGTGAAAGAATTCAAATGCGTCGGTGTATGACCCCTCGTTGATGAGAGCCTGTCCGATAACAAAGCTGGCGGCACCATTGCCATTCTGATGGGCTGTGAGGTAATAGGCTAAGGCCGAGTCGCCATTGGCAGGTAGGCCTCCAAGTCCATAGTTGTAGAATTCAGCTATGCGATAGGCAGCATTGTGAATGCCTTTGGCAGAAGCTTCTTTAAGGTAAGGTATGGCACGGGAGGAGTCTATTTCCACTCCGCAGCCCTCCAAGTAGGAGCGTCCCACGTAGTAGGCGCCATTGGCTGAACCAGATTCGTAAGCATTCTCATAAAGATTAAAGGCTTTGGCTTTGTCTTGGGGAACAAATTGGCCGACACGGTAGTAGTCAGCCAAGTAGCACTTGGCTTCATTATAGTCGAGTTCAGAAGCTTTCTGCATGCATTGGATTGCCTTGACAGAGTCGGCAGGAACGCTTGGAGCAGAGAGTTCTGCGCCTTCATAATAGAGACCCATCATGAAAATACCGGCAGGCACTTCACTTTCAGCCAAGGTGCGGAAGCACTCAACGGCTTTGTCTTGGTCAATTGTATCAACATAGATACCATAAGCATAGCAATGACCGAGGTCGTAGATGGCATCAATGTTGCCGGCAGAAGCTGACTGGTTGAGATAATCCATACCAGTGGCGATGTCCTTTTCCGTTTGCTTGCCAATCAGACCATTCAAGTAGAGGTTGGCTAAGCGGTATTGGGCGTTGGCGGTATTGGCTTTGGTGTAATACTGAGCAGCTTTTTTGTAGTTGACTTTATAGCCGTCGAGGCCATTCTCATAGATGGCGCCCAAAGAGGTGGCGCAGAGAGGACTGCCTTTTTTGTAACCAGTGTTGAGAATGCTGTTGCAGGTTTTGTGGTCACCCATGTCCTCATAAATCATTGCCTTGTGGTAGTAACCATCGGCAAGACCGTTCTCAATCATTTTGTCGTAGCACTCTACAGCCATGTCGCGGTTGCCACTGGTGGCATATAGTTTGCCGAGATATTCCAAAGCTGAATGTTCGCCATAGTGGTCGGCCAGACGGTAGTATTTGACGGCTGTAGGAAGGTCTTTATTGGGCATTTCTTCGTAGATGGCTCCCAAAGCCATGGCACATTGAGCATGGTGCATTATCTCGGCTCCGCGTTTGAACCAAGATATGGCGGTGGGGTGATCCACTTCGCAGCCTATGCCATTATAGTACATTATGCCCAGATTCTGACAAGCTTCACCTCTGCCGCCTCTGTTGGGGGCTTTTTCTGCAACGGTTTTAAAGTAGTTAAGGGCTTTGTCGTATGTTCCGTTCTCGTAATAGAAACGTCCGAGGGCCATGAGGCAGGGGGCGTTATCTTCGGAGTTAAAGTGAGTGCCTTCTTCCCAAATGCGCATGGCTTTGGCACTGTCACGCAATGCGGCACTGTCGGGGTACATATAGCTGATACCGGCCATTGACTGGGTGAATCCTAAGTTATGGTGTTTTGCTATCAGGTTGCTTAAGGTTTGTTGGGCTTTGGCCTCATTTGTTTCTATGCCAGCACCGTTCAAGAGCATGATGGCCCCTGTGGTGATGGCGTTGGCATCGCTCCATTTGGTACCTTCGTTGACCCATTTCCAGGCTTTCTTGTAGTCGGAATGGCTGAAGTAGTAATAAGCAAGTTCTCCAGCAGCATCGTGGGAGCCCAATTTGTAAGCTTTCTCCCAATAGCTGATTGCTTTCTTTTGATCAATGGGGAGGCCGAATTCGCCATTGGCATAACAATAAGCCATTCTGCTGTAGCCCCAAGCAGAACCCGCTTTAACAGCTTGCTGGTATAGATCGAGGGCTTTGGCTGAATCTGCGGGCACACCATAGCCATATTCGTAGCAGGATCCTAAAGCGGAAAGCCCGTTGGGCAACCCTTTCTCTGCCAATTCTTTGCGGATAGAAAAGAATCGGGCGGTATCTCTGGGCATGAGCGAACTCAGGATGTAGTATTTGGAAATACGTAGCTGACCTTCATCGTCGCCCTGTTCGGCAGCACGTTGGAACCATTTGAGCGCCAAGGTGGAGTCGATATCGACACCAGCACCGTCCTCATAGCATTCGCCCAAAAGCACCATTGCTTTGGTGTCGCCCTGCTGGGCCTTGTTTATCAGTTTCTGGTCTGCCTGAGCAAAGGTGAACACAGGCAGTAAAGCCAGTAATAAGAATGAGAATAAGGTTTTCTTCATAGTATAAAAAGTTCTATATTTTCGCGGTGCAAAGATACTAAAAAAAATCCGTTCACGTTATTAATATTCATTATTTATCAGAAAAAAAGTATGGAGACATTAGAAGTAGTAATTGAAAACACCCACATACGCAAAACCATATCACCTGGTACCACACTTTCCGCACTCGCTCAAGAATATTATACCAATTTGGGACAATGGCCCTTGGAGTATCATGTCCTTGGCGCATTGGTCAACAATGTCGTTGAGGATATGAACTATCGTATCTATAATCCAAAGACAATCCGCTTTTTTGACATCCGCGACCCGCAGGGATGGAGGATGTATCAGTCGTCGCTCATCTTTATGCTTTATAAGGCTGTGCGCGATTGTTATCCTCAGGCAACCCTGTCAGTAAAACACTCTATGCAAGGTGGTTTCTATTGTACGATTGAGGAGGCAGGCGAGGAGGACCGTTTCGTGATTGCTTCCACCGTCAGAGACTACATGATAGAGCTTCAAGGGAAAAATCTTCCTTTTGAATCGAAGGTGATGTTGCTCACCGATGCCATTGAGGTTGTGAAGAAGGCCAATATCCCAGAAACCCAGAAGCTTATGGAATCGATGGGCCAACTATACATCACCATGAACTATTTGGATGGCACAGTCCATAAGTTTCATACCAAGTTGGTTCCCAGCACGGGTTCCTTGCGTTCATGGGATTTCCGTACCTATGCCGATTCAGGCTATTTGCTTCAGATGCCCGACACCAAGCATTTTGAGAAAATGCCCTTGTTGCCTGATACACCTAAGCTTTTTAGTATCTTCAGGGAGCATCATCATTGGGTAGACTTGTTGCATGTTCCCACCATTACTGACCTCAACCGCATAGTCCGCGACAAAGGTGAGAACCACTTGATCCACGTGGCCGAAGCATTGCACGAGAAGAAATATGCCGAGATAGCCGATATGATTTTTCAAAGGCGTGATCATGTTCGCATGGTTTTGTTGGCAGGACCTTCCTCATCGGGTAAGACTACCTCTTGTCGGCGTTTGAGTGTTCAGTTGAGTGTGCTGGGTTTTGATGTAAAGCAACTCTCGTTGGATGACTATTTTGTTAGCCGCGACAGAACTCCCAAACTGCCCAATGGCGAGTTTGACTTCGAATCAGTGGACGCTCTGGATATTCCCTTACTCAATGAACACCTTCAGCGTCTCTTCAACGGAGAGAGGGTGGAGATTCCTACATTCGACTTTATTAAGGGCAATCCCTACTTTGAAGGCAAATCTCTGCAGTTGAATTCCAACAGCATCCTCTTGGTGGAGGGTATTCATGCCCTCAATCCCAAGCTTACAGCCCAGATTGACGATGCCCTGAAATTCCGCGTCTATGTCTCAGCTCTTACGCAGATTGCTATCGACAACGTTAACATCATACATACGAATGAGAACCGCATGCTACGCCGTATCGTTAGGGATAATAACTTCAGAGGTTGGGATGCCTACAACACTCTCCACCGGTGGTCGGAGGTTCGTAGGGGCGAAACCATCAATATCTTTCCTTTCCAAGAGAATGCCGATGTGATGTTCAACTCGGCACTATTGTATGAGATTGGCGTACTGAAAATTTATGCCGAACCTCAGCTCAAACATGTGCCTGAGAATTGTGAGGAATTTGCCGAGGCTACGCACCTCCTCAAGTTCCTTAATTTCTTCGACCCCATCGACCCCAAATATATTCCCCCAACCAGCATCATGAGGGAATTCTTGGGAGGTAGTAGTTTTAGTTACTAAGGTTCATTCAACCACAATCTCATCGCAAAACAGGTAGCTGTCGGCACCGGGGGCAGGATGCCACGATGGCAGACCACCGGGATTTTTGACTACGATGCGTAGGTAACGTGTGTTGAGTTTTAAGTCGCGGATGGCATTGGTGCGGATAATGTTGCCGTGTTCTCGGAAAACGGGTGTATAATGCTCGGTTTGCTCTTTCTTCCAGTTGGTGCCGTCAGTAGAGGTGTAGATTTCAATGGTTTCAGGTGCCAAAATCCATTCAAGGCTATTCTGTAGGAAACGCATGGTGATGGTTTTGATTGGGGTGATGGACTTGAAGTCAAGTTCCACGTCGATATCCTTGCCCCAATAACCTTGCCAGTGACCATCGGCATAGTTGTTGTCGCTGCCAAGAATGCCGTCTACCAAGGCATTGTCGCCACCACCGCTGTAAACTGGTCGGTAGTCGCTGTATTTTGTGTTGAGTTTTTTGAGGTTGCCAATGGCTTTATGGAAGAGAAGGTACTGTTCGCTATAGACCGGGTCGTCCCATTTATTGTAGCTGACAGCTTTGACGATGCAGCTGCGGCCTATAGTGAAAGGTCTGCGGTAGAGGTTGGCACCTTGCGAGGGCTTGCGGCCGTCGACGGTAAAGTAGATAGGACGGTCGTTGAAGAGGGTTTGCAAGGCCACATACATTTTCTTGTCTTTGTAGCTGTTGGTGATGAAGACTTTTTGACGGAAATCGTGGATTTCGCGGCCTAATCGGTCATACCGGTTGCAGATGGTGTCGCGACTATAGTCGGTGCATTCGTCATCCCATAGGCGTAGGTATTCCCGTTTGAGGCTGTGTAGTTTGTAGAAATAGTCCTTGCAGTAGTTTTGTATTTCTATCTTCCTGGCTCCATTGTTGCAGAGTGACTGGTAAATCATCACTCGCAGACGGCTTTTTTGAGCCACCAAGAGTAGGCGATGGCAATCGTAGGCAAAATGGGGTTCCATGTTGCTGTCAACAATACTCAGCACACGGTTGACTGCGGCTTCCACGCTGTCACAACGGGTAAGGACGCTCAAGTCGGTAATGGCAGGATAGAAATCGGTAAGGGGAAGCATGAGAGCGTTGGTGTTGTACCAGTCGCCCACATAAGGATTGTTGGCCAGGTCGCCCACAGCATAAATCATCTTGGTGACGGATTGATTCTCATTAGTTTTGTAGAGTCTGTTGTAGTCGATGTTGCGCAGTCTGTCATAGTTTTCGTTAAAAATACGAGCTCTTTCAGCTAGTTCTTCTTGAGCTTTCTTGGGGTCGCTGTTGGTCAGTGGGTGCCAAGCCATTTCGGCGGCCCATGCCATGGCATGCCAGCAGTCGCCAAAAAGGCTTTCACCGCTGTCGTCCCAAGCGGTGTTCATCAAACCGCGTGCACCAGCCTTGTAGCCGTCGCGAGCCAAATAAGCAATGTTCTGCATGTAGTTGTGCACCAGAGGAATTGAGCTCCAGTGACTGACACCGGGTGCCACCCAAAACTGGGTTCCTTGCTCTTTGTGCAGTTTAGCAAAGGGAGCAATCATATGGTCGTAGCTCTCTTGGGCGCCATAGCTCCAGACTATATATTGCATGTCCTTAGGTAGTTTCTTGAGCATCTCGGGATTTTTGCCTACGATGTCGCCCCACATCAGTACTTCCATTTTTTTGCCGTCATGAGACTCGCCGTAGGCTTCCTGAATCATGTCGTAGACGCGGTTGATATGCTGGCAGTATACTTCGTCGGCACCATGCTCGCTAACATATTCTCTGGCTCGTCCACTGCCCAAACCCTCTGTTTCGTCGCAGTTGATGTTGAAGAAATGGCTGCTGTGGTAAGCAGCAACGGTGTTTTCAATTTGGTCGCGCAGAAAGTCGTAGGTCTCCTCTTTTGAGGGGTTGACATTGGTAGGACTGTCCATGAGCACTTGGTAGAATGGAATCCGTAATGTTTTCTCAAAATGAGCAAAACATTGTAGATTGGCCATCATATAAGGGTCGTTGGCATACTCATAGTCACCGATGCCGCTGTTGCCAGAGATGTCGGGGTATAGTTCGTTATAGAGGGTGTGCTCGGTGTAGTAGTTGCCGAAGTTCATCTTGTACTGGTCACAGAACTTGCGTGTCCGGCGACGGAAATCCTTGTTGGGAATGGGACCGCGGCTGATATCGTCCAACCATCCGCGATACTCATAAGCAGGCCAGTCGGTGATGGTCATGCACGGCACTTGTCCTTGATAGATTTTCTTTAACTGAGTGAGAGTTCGGATGGCATAGTCCCAGCCTTCATTGCTGGTGGCATACACTTTTACTCCCGACAGAGTGATTTCTATACGGTAGGCTTGACGTTGATTTTGTGCACCGTCTATCTCAGACACGAAATTCCGGGGTGGATTTATCGTGGATAGGTTATATGTGCCATTTCCCATCACCACTTGTTGTGGAGTGGGGATGACACCGATGTTGACCATATTGTTTTGCGCCATGGTGGTGAGACCAAAAGCCAGTAGCATGAGTATGACAGTTCTCTTCATGGATGGGTTTATTTAGCCGTTTTGTGGAATTAAATTGCAAAAGTACATTTTTTTTTCGTATTTTTGCATTTTCACTATCTAAAAAATGTACAAGATTCTCTTTGTATGTCACGGCAACATCTGCCGCAGCGTTATGGCCGAGTTCGTTTTCAAGACCCTTGCCAAGAACTCAGGCAGGGGAGATCTTTTCGAGGTGAACTCTGCGGCTACCAGTACCGAGGAGATTGGTAACCCGATTTATCCACCAGCTCTAAAATGCCTACAAGGACATGGCATCATGGCTGCCCAACACCGAGCCCGTCAGGTCATCCAGACCGATTACGACCACTATGACTTCTTGATTTTGATGGATAAAAACAATCTCCGCAATCTCCGACGCATTATTCCCAATGACCCACAAGGTAAAATTTCAATGCTTCTTGAACATGTGGACCCAGCTCTCTTGGGTGGCAGAAGCATTGAGGTTGCCGACCCGTGGTACACCAATGATTTCGAAACGGCCTATCGCGACATTCTTCTTGGCTGTCAGTCGCTGATGGACGAGTTGCAATAGCTGAAATGGATAATCAATAGGATATAATAATTCGGTAGTTATGTTGTATCAACTCGACCCCGATTATTTCGGTTTCCCTGACCCCAATGAAGCAGAACCTGAGGGTATTATTGCTATCGGTGGTGACCTTAAGCCCGAAAGACTGCTTAATGCCTATGCTTCAGGTATTTTCCCATGGTATAATCCTGGTGAGGAAATCCTTTGGTGGTCGCTGGATCCAAGGATGGTGCTTTTCATCGATGACTTCCGTTATAGTAAGAGCCTGCACCGTGTGGTGAAGTCTGGCAAATATGAGGTGCGCATTGATACTAATTTTCGACAAGTGATAATCCATTGTGCGGTCATTCAGAGAGAAGACCAAGATGGCACATGGATTACTGATGAGATGATGGAGGCATACTGTCGGCTCCACGAGTTGGGTTTTGCACACTCGTTTGAAGCCTATTATGAGGGTGAATTGGTTGGAGGACTATACGGTGTCAGTCTTGGCCAGTTTTTCTTTGGCGAGTCGATGTTCCACACTATGACGGATGCCTCCAAGGTGGCATTTGTCCGACTTGTTGAGTTCTGCCGCGACAATCATTTCCTCCTCATAGATGCCCAACAGGAAACACCCCATTTAGCCTCGCTCGGTGCCAAACCAATCCCGCGGCAAGAGTTTTTGAAAATCCTAGACACTATCGATTTTGACAAGACCCTTCGAGGGAAATGGGGCTAAATAATTACCAGTGATTGTAGTGTATGCGTGAGGTATCCCATTTGTCTTTGGGTTGTTCTGTCCCAGCGGGATGGCCAATAGGAATGATGCTATAGGGTACCACAGTGGCTGGCAACCCCAAGGCTTTCTTCACAGGTTCCATGCGGTCTGCGTATGGGTAGCATGCAGTCCAGCATGCCCCGAGACCATGTGCTTCAGCTGCTAGTAAGAGGTTTTCAGTTACCGCACCCATATCATCGCGCCAGGTTCCATTGCTTTGTCTTATGGGTTCAGCATTAGGATTTTCTCTTGGGGGCAGCAGGACAGATGTGTCGGCACAAATCACCACTACTTTGGCGGCGGCTTCAAACATAGGTAGGTTAAAGTTGTTGCCAAAAATATCGCCATACTGGTTTTTGTCGGTTAACACTACGAAACTCCATGGCTGTATGTTCCTTCCCGAAGGGGCTGCCATGGCAGCCCGCAGCAAGTTCTCCATCACATCTGTAGCTATAGTGTCGGAGGTATATGACCGAACGCTCTTGCGTTGGAGGATGGCATTCATGACCACTTGGGCCGAGTCGTTGGTTGGGGTAGGTGTGTTCTGACATCCCACAGCCAGTAAAGCCATGACGGCCATACCAAAGATTGCTTTTCTCATATGGGTATTAGTTGAGTCTAAATTCTTCTTTTATCCTTTCCACATAGTCGAGATTCTCCCATCCGAAAAATTGTACCTCTTTTTGGTACTCTTTGCCTTCGTGATCCATTAAGGTGACATTAGCACGGTATGGGTCACGCCCAATGTGTCCGTAGGCTGCGGTGGGGAGGAAGATAGGATACTTCAGGCCGAAACGTTGTATGATGGCATAGGGCCGCATGTCAAAGATGCTTTGAATCTTGCGTGCAATCTCACCGTCACTCATCTCAACATGACTAGTGCCGTATGTGTTCACGTACAGTCCCACAGGCTCTGCTACTCCGATGGCATAGGCCACCTGCACCAGCACCTCGTCGCACAGCCCTGCAGCCACCATGTTCTTGGCAATATGTCGTGTAGCATAGGCGGCAGAACGGTCCACCTTGGAGGCATCTTTACCTGAGAAGGCACCGCCGCCGTGAGCTCCACGTCCGCCATAGGTGTCTACAATTATTTTACGTCCGGTGAGACCTGTGTCGCCATGAGGACCTCCGATGACAAATTTGCCTGTGGGATTGACGAACAGTTTATAGTCTCCTTTGGCAAATAGCGCTCGGTTGGCATCACTCAAGCGGTTCAGAACACGTGGGATAAGTATTTCCTTAACGTCCTGCTTGATTCGTTTTAGCATGATGGTCTCTTCAGCAAAGTCATCGTGCTGGGTACTGATAACGATGGCTTCCACTCGTTGGGGCTTGCCTTCGTCATTGTATTCAACTGTTATTTGGCTCTTTGCATCGGGACGCAGATAGGTCATTTGCTCTCCCTCCTTGCGTATTTTGGTTAGTTCTTGAAGGAAAATATGTGCCAGTGTGATGGGAAGGGGCATGTATTCGGGCGTTTCACTGCAGGCATAGCCGAACATCATGCCTTGGTCTCCTGCACCCTGCTCTTCGGCCTTAGCCCGGCTAACACCTTGGTTGATATCGCCACTCTGGCCGTGGATGGTAGACAGAATACCACAAGATTCGGCTTCAAACTTATATTCTCCTTTGGTATAGCCGATGTTGCGGATAACGTCACGCACCGTATCGGTAATTTCTACGTAACCGTTGCAAGTAACTTCTCCGCTCAGCACAACTAGGCCTGTTGTTACCAGGGTTTCGCAGGCGACATGGCTTTCGGCATCGCGACGCAAGAATTCATCTAGCAATGCGTCCGAAATCTGGTCAGCAATTTTGTCGGGGTGGCCTTCAGAGACCGATTCTGATGTAAAAAAATAGCTCATTTTACTTTTACTTTTTTGATGTTAGTTAATAAACTGATAGGTTTTCGCCTATCGAACATAAAAAAGCAAAGATGGTGAAGAGTGTGATTGTTGGTTTGAAAATCATGTATTTAGCATTATTTTTCAGTGGTTGCAATCATTACAAATCTATCCACTTTGCGGTTGCAAAGATACAATTATTATTTGAATAATTGAAATATTAATTCTCTACTTTTGTGGGTAGAATAAGAAAAGGTACCGCGCTGTGCGATACCTTTTCTTTCTCTTGCCCAGCTGTGCAGGGACATATAAGTGTATTTGGGGGATTTGCCCCGTTTTGTTAGAAGTCTTATTCGGTCTTTCTGTCGCGACCAAATCCCGAACCAATCCACTGACGATTGAGGCGTGCAATGTTCTGACGCTTAATCTGCTTGGGACACTCGGCTTCGCAGGCGTAAGTGTTGGTGCAGGATCCAAAGCCCAATTCGTCCATCTTGCAGACCATCTTGCGTACGCGGTCGGCAGCTTCCACCTGACCTTGTGGTAATAGGGCAAGGTGGCTCACCTTGGCACTGACAAACAACATGGCACTGGCGTTCTTACATGCAGCCACGCAGGCACCGCAGCCAATGCAGGCAGCTGCATCCATGGCCATGTCAGCCTTGTGTTTTGGGATTAGGATACTGTTCGCATCGGGCACACCGCCAGTAGTGGTGCTGATGTAACCGCCTGCCTGAATGATTTTATCGAAAGCAGTACGGTCTACAACTAAGTCGCGGATGACAGGGAAGGGCTTGGCACGCCAAGGCTCAATCCAGATGTCATCTCCATCATTAAATTTGCGCATGTGGAGTTGGCATGTGGTGATACCATCGTCGTTGCCGTGAGGGCGACCATTGATATAGAGACCGCACATGCCGCAAATACCCTCGCGGCAGTCGTTGTCGAAGCAGACGGGGTGGGCAATGTGGTCGTTGAGCAAACTCTCGTTCAAGATGTCGAGCATCTCCAGGAAGGAGCACTCAGTGGAGATGTTTTGGACCTTATAGGTCTCGAAATGGCCCTTGGCACGGGCATTCTCCTGACGCCATATATGTAGTGTGAAATTCATTTTTCGTATATTTTAGAAGTTTAAGTGATTTAACACGAACTACAGGCTACTTGTAATTACGTTTTGCAATCTGGATGTATTCGTAATGGAGGTCTTCCTTGCTCATCACCTCGTCAACGTCGTGACCCTGGTACTCCCAAGCACCCACATACATGAAGTGCTCGTCATCACGCTGGGTTTCGCCGTCTTCTGTTTGATGTTCGGTGCGGAAGTGACCGCCGCAGCTCTCTTCGCGGTGCAGGGCATCCTGAATCATCAGACGGGCCAGTTCGAAGTTGTCGGCTGTACGCAGACCTTTTTCCAGCTCGGGGTTCATCTCCTCGTTCTTACCGGGGATAGAAACCTCTTTCCAGAACTCTTCTTCCAGTTCGCATACCAGCTTTTTGGCGGTGGTGAGGCTCTCGGTGTTGCGAGCCATACCTACATATTCCCACATGATGTGACCGAGGGCTTTCTGGAAGTGGTCGACGGTCTTGGTGGTGCCTGCAGCAGCTTTCTGTCCAACCTCGAAGAGTTTGTTGATACGTTCGCGCACATCTTGTTCGGCTTTGTCGAATTCGGGGGTGTCGGCACTTATCTTACCAACGTAAATCTGGTCGCTCAGGTAGTTCTGCATGGTGTAAGGCAGTACAAAGTAGCCATCGGCAAGACCCTGCATCAAGGCCGAAGCACCCAAACGGTTGGCACCGTGGTCGCTAAAATTGGCTTCGCCTGCAGCAAAGAGACCGGGAATGGTTGTCTGTAACTCATAGTCTACCCAAATACCGCCCATGGTGTAGTGGATGGCAGGATAGATCATCATTGGAGTTTCGTAAGGATTATCGTCGGTGATCTTCTGATACATTTGGAAGAGGTTGCCGTAGCGCTGTTCTACTACGTCGCGTCCAAGACGCTGGATGGCATCGGCAAAGTCGAGATAAACTGCCAGTCCGGTACCTACTCCATATCCAGCATCGCAACGCTCCTTAGCAGCACGGCTGGCTACGTCGCGAGGCACCAGATTACCGAAAGCAGGATAACGACGCTCCAGATAGTAGTCGCGGTCTTCTTCAGCAATATCAGTGGGTTTCAGTTTCTTGGCACGGATTGCTTCGGCATCTTCTTTCTTCTTGGGAACCCAGATGCGTCCGTCGTTACGCAACGACTCACTCATCAGGGTCAATTTTGACTGGTAGTCACCGTGTACGGGGATGCATGTGGGGTGAATTTGCACATAGCAAGGATTGGCAAACAAAGCACCTTTCTTGTGGCACTGCCAAGCAGCAGAGCCATTGCTGTTCATGGCGTTGGTACTGAGGTAGTAGATGTTGCCATAACCACCGGTGGCCAATACCACGGCATGGGCAGCAAAGCGCTCAATCTCGCCGTTGACTAAGTTGCGGGTGATGATACCACGGGCACGGCCGTCAACAACAACGAGGTCCATCATTTCGTGACGCTCGTGAAGAGTGACAGTACCACGGGCAATCTCGCGGCTCAGTGCGCCGTAAGCACCCAGCAACAGCTGCTGGCCGGTTTGGCCGCGGGCATAAAAGGTTCGGCTCACCTGTGCACCACCGAAAGAGCGATTGTCGAGGGTTCCACCGTAGTCACGGGCAAAGGGAACACCCTGAGCGACACATTGGTCGATGATGTTGTTGCTTACCTCAGCCAAACGGTAGACGTTGGCCTCGCGGGCACGGTAGTCGCCACCTTTGATGGTATCGTAGAAAAGGCGATAGATGGAATCACCATCATTCTGGTAGTTTTTGGCTGCGTTGATACCGCCCTGGGCAGCTATGGAGTGTGCGCGACGGGGCGAATCTTGAATGCAAAAGATATCTACTTTGAAACCCAAGGCACCTAGGGAGGCGGCTGCAGATGCACCGGCGAGTCCGGTACCGACAACGATGATGTTGATCTTACGTTTGTTGGCAGGGTTCACCAGTTTCTGGTGGGCTTTATAATTGGTCCATTTTTCAGCAAGAGGACCTTCGGGTATTTTGGAATCGAGATTCATATTTTTTATTTTGATATTAGTTTATAGAGAGGTAGTGCTTAGGGTCTAGAAAAGGGAGGGAATATACACACCAAGAACAACCAGAGAGAAGATGCAGCACACGGCCCATACATAGATGATGCCGATGATTTCTATGGCTTTGTTGTATTTATAGTTGTTCAGACCCAAGGTTTGGAATACACTGGAAAATCCGTGGCGGAGATGGATACCAACAACGGCGAAGAACAGGAGGTAAATCAGCACGATGTACAATTTGGTAAATTTCACTCGTGCCATGTGATAGAAGTCGGGTTCGGCGGTGCCTTTGCCGTAAACGGCATTGATGGCATTGCGCTCTTCATAGGAGAGTTGGTTGATGTACTGGCCGTCTTCGGAAAGCTTTTTATCGGCTTGGGCGTTGATGACGACGTCGGCAACGGGTACCAGTTCACGCAATTTGTCGAGTTGTTCGTTGATTTCGGCCAGCTCTTGTTCGCCGATCTGTCCTTGGCTCTTCACCTGTTCCAACTGTTGGTCGTTGGCGGCGATATAGTCTTGGGGAGTCATGTTATACTGCTGGCATACCTGCACCATTTGGTTCAGCTCGGGCTTAGTGAAAAGTTCTTTGGTCTGTACCATATAGTTACCCGGAATCCAGCCCATTTTCACGAAATAGAAATCATGGAAATGAACGAACAGTAGAAGCAGGATGAGCACACCGGTCCAAGGCATAAGTTTAGAATAGGGGTGGGTCTTGGTCTTGCTGCGCTGATGATAGCGTTCGGTGCCACGGGCTTGACGGTTGGTTATCACTAGCCAGAGTGTGAGGCACATGTGAAGCAAGAAGCATGCCATCAGGATAATCTCGAATACTTTAACAAAGATATTCGTACCCATAAAGTGGCAGAATGCGTTGTACCAGGCACCGTCGTCGTTGCGCAAGATGCAGAGGTTGGCGCAGGCATGGAACAACAGGAAGATCATTAAGAAGGCAGCTATCAGAGCTACCAGGATCTTCTTGGTAATGGAATGGATTTGTGGTAAATTCATCTATTTAGTTGTTTAGGATTATTTTTTCTTTTAACTATCTTGTCTGTAGGAATTAGAATAGGGTTTAGGGTCGGAAATAAACGATCCTAAAACCCTATCATTTGGCTGCTATTTCTTGCCGCCGCCGCCGAAATCGTCGTATGCTATCATTTCGGACGGTACGCCAAGGTTGTCCAGCATCTTTACTACTGCGGCACTCATTGGGCCAGGACCGCACATATAGTATTCGATGTCTTCAGGTGCAGGATGGTCTTTCAAATAGGTGTTGTACATTACGTCATGCACAAAGCCCGGTGTGTAGGCCACGCCTGCGGCATCGGCTGCAGGATCGGGACGGTCGAGGGCCAGGTGGAACTTGAAGTTGGGGAATTCCTTCTCCAGACCCAGGAAATCGTTCAGATAGAATACTTCGTTCAGTGCGCGTGCACCATAGAAGTAGTGCATCGGACGGTCGGTAGTGTGAAGCGTTTTGGTCATGTGCATGATCTGGGCACGCAACGGAGCCATACCGGCGCCACCGCCAACCCATATCATCTCGGGCTTGTTGGGCATATCGGCAGGGTGCTCCTTGATGTGGAAGTCGCCGTAGGGACCCGACATGATTACCTTGTCGCCAGGTTTGAGACTGAAAATGTAGGAAGATGCGATGCCGGGGTTCACCTCCATGAAGCCCGAACGGTCGGGTTTGAACGGGGGCGTGGCAATACGCACGGTGAGCATGAACACATCGCCTTCGGCCGGATAGTTGGCCATGGAGTAGGCGCGGATGGTGGGCTCGGTGTTCACACATTTGAGGTCGAACATCTTGAATTTCTCCCAAGCGGGCAGATATTCGGGCGTGATGAGTTCCTTGTCGTAGTCGGCATAGTTGATGCTGAACTTGGGAATCTCAATCTGTGCATACGAGCCAGGGGCGAAGTCCATGTGCTCACCAGCGGGCAGCTGAACTTTAAACTCCTTGATAAAGGTAGCCACGTTGCGATTGCTGATGACGGTGCACTCGTACTTCTTAATGCTTAGGATTGAAGAGGGTACGGCAATCTTCATGTCCTCTTTTACCTTCACTTGGCAACCCAGACGCCAGTGGTCCTGAATCTGTTTGCGGGTGAAGAAACCCACTTCGGTGGGGAGGATGGAGCCGCCGCCTTCGAGCACACGGCACTTGCATTGTCCGCAGCTTCCCTTACCACCACAGGCACTGGGAAGGAATATTTTCTGCTCGGAGAGGGTAGAGATGAGTGAGTTGCCCGTAGGCACTTCCAGTTTCTTGTCGTCGTTGATAGTAATCGTCACATTGCCTGTGGGCATCAGCTTGGCGCGAAGCAACAACAGCAGGGCCACCAGGATTAGGATGACCACCAGGAATACGACTAATGCGGTAATTATTGTCTGTGTCATTTCTAATCGTTGTTTAAAGTTTGATACCCATAAAGCTCATAAATGCCAAACCCATCAGGCCGGTGATGATGAAGGTGATGCCCACACCCTTGAGTGCGACAGGAATGTGAGAGTAGCGCAGTTTCTCGCGGATTGCGGCAATGCCAACGATGGCGATGAACCAACCAATGCCACTGCCAAGTGAGAAACTAATCACCTCGCCGATGTTGCTGTAGTCGCGCTGTTGCATAAACAGCGATCCACCCATCACAGCACAGTTCACAGCAATCAGAGGTAGGAAAATGCCCAACGAGTTGTACAGGGCGGGGGAGAATTTCTCCACCACCATCTCCACAATCTGCACGATGGCGGCAATGACGGCAATGAACATGATGAGGCTTAAGAAGGAAAGGTCGACATTGGCCAGATTAGGGCTAATCCAAGTCAATGCGCCAGGCTGCAAGACATATTTGTTAAGCAGGTAGTTGACAGGCACGGTAATCAGCAGCACAAAGGTTACTGCTATGCCCAGACCTGCAGAGGTCTTCACGGTCTTCGAAACGGCCAGATAGGAGCACATGCCGAGGAAGAAGGCGAAAATCATGTTGTCGATGAAAATCGACTTGATAAATATATTGATATATTCCATAATATTTTCTGTTATCTTTTAAACGGTATGTGTTCTCTTAATTCTCTTGGAGGTCTTTGTCCTTGGTGCGCTGTATCCAGATGATCACGCCTACCAGTATTAGAGCCATGGGGGCCATAATAACCAGACCGTTGTTCTCATAGCCTATGTTGTACAGGCCCAGCTTCTCCATCACAGGATACCCCCAAAGGGTTCCGCTGCCGAAAAGCTCGCGGAAGAAACCCAGGATGACTAGAATGACTCCGTAGCCCAAGCCGTTGCCAATGCCGTCCATGACAGATTCCATCGGTTTATGGCTCATGGCAAAGGCTTCCAAACGACCCATGACGATACAGTTGGTGATAATCAGACCTACGTATACCGACAGTTGCTTGCTCACGTCATAAACGAAGGCCTGTAGCACTTGGTTGACAAGGATGACAAGGGTGCTCACCACCACCAGCTGAACGATAATGCGGATGCGCGGTGGGATGGTGTTGCGCAGCAGGGAGATGATCAAGTTAGACAATGCCACAACCACGGTGACCGAAACGGCCATCACGAAGGCGGGCTTCAGTTGTGCGGTAACTGCCAGACAAGAGCAGATACCCAACACCTGCACAGTGATGGGGTTGTTCTTGGCCAATGGCGTTGTGAATATTTCGGAAAATTTACTCATGGCTTACCTCCTCTTCAATGGCGTTTTCTACTGCGACGCTCTCTGCCTCTGCACAGGCAGCGGCACGGTTGGCGTCGATGAATTTCTGATAACGCATCAGGTCTACTCGTAGCATTTCGTCTACACCGTTAGAGGTCATTGTGCCACCGGTGATGGCATCAACCTCATGCATGGCAGCTGCGTCGGCATTCTTCTTCACGGCGATAGAGACCACTTGGCCGTTCTCGTCAAGAATCTGTTTGCCGATGAATGGGGCTTGGAACTTTTCCGTAGTGATCTCAGCACCCAGTCCTGGGGTCTCGCTGTCGTGGCTGAAGGTAACGCCGATAACGGTGCATAGGTCCTCGTCCAAAGCAATGTTGCTGTACACGGGGCCCCAGAGACCGTTACCTTGTGTTGGAATGACATAGCCTTTCTTGCCTTCCTTGTTGAAGACGTACACGGGGAATGCTCCCTGCTGCCCGCTTTTCTCCAAGTTCTGCTGTTCTTTCAGCTTGATGTCGAAAGCGCGGGTCTCGCCCTGTTCCAACTTGCTGTCTTTGATGTTGTATATGCTCAAGGTCTCGCCGTTGGTGCCAACGGTCAACTCTTGGTCGAAATAATGCTGGTAGAGTTGTGCGGCTTCTTCGCGCGAGCAGTCGATGCCAATGGCTTGCAACAGCACCTGCATCTTTTCGTTGCGGATGTTATTGTTCTGCTTTTCCTTGAGGCTCATAGCCACAACGGACAGCAATACGGCAGCCACTGCTACGATGACGGCAGAATAGATAAAAATATAGGCGTTGCTAAACTTTTTCATGCTTTCACCTCCTTTCCTTCTGCCAACGCGCGACGTTGGCGTTTTTTGATGTTCTGTTGGATGATGCAGTGGTCAATCAGCGGAGCAAAGCAGTTCATCAGCAGGATGCTCAGCATCATGCCTTCCGGATAGGCGGGGTTCAACACGCGCAGCAGCACAGCAAAAGCACCTATCAAGATGCCGTAAATCCATTTGCCACAGTTGGTCTGGGCACTGGTGACGGGGTCGGTGGCCATAAAGACGGCACCAAAGGCAAAACCACCCATGATGAAGTGGTAGTAGAAGGGCAGTTGCATATATTCGTTGGCTCCGATGGCGTTGAACAGCAGGCCCATGGCCCCGCCGCCAATAAAGACGGCCAGCATGGTGCGCCAGCTGGCAATGCCGCTAATAAGCAGGATGAGTGCTCCCAGTGCAATGGCGATGACCGAGGTCTCGCAGGTGCTTCCGGGAATGGTACCAATAATCATATCCAAAGCCGAAGCCTGGGGGTGCATCCCTGTGGCCAACTCACCCATGGGGGTGGCACCAGTCAGGGCATCGCTGCCCCACATGTCGGCAGCAATCCACACCTTGTCGCCCGACATGTGGGTGGGATAGCTGAAGAACAAAAAGGCACGGGCCACTAAAGCAGGGTTGAGAAAGTTCATACCAGTACCGCCGAAGACCTCCTTGGCAAAAATAACGGCAAAGGCCACGGCCAAAGCTAGTTGCCACAGAGGCGTGGTAACGGGGACAATCATCGGGATGATGAAACCCGAAACGAGGTAGCCCTCATACACTTCGTGACCGCGGATTTGGGCGTAGGTAAACTCAATGCCGAGTCCCACCACGTAGCTGACTACCAACATGGGCAGCATGCGTACGAAGCCAAACCACAAGCAATACCACCAACCAAAGGCCTCGCCACCTTGTGCTACGAGGGCTTCAGAAGTCTGGTAACCGATGTTCCACATGCCAAAGAGCATGGCGGGCACCAAAGCGATGACCACAGTAATCATGGCGCGTTTCATATCCACGGCATCGCGCACGTGGCTACCACGCTGGGTCACTTTGTTGGGGGTGAAGGCAAAAGTCTCAAAACCACCAAAGGTCTGCGAGAGCCAGCTCAGTTTGCCGCCTTCGCTGAAAGTGGGTTTGATTTTGTCGATAAAGTTTCTTAAACCATTCATTTGCATCACATGGCCTCCTTTCTTAAAGTCTCCAGAGCCTCACGGATGATGGGCTGGATGTCAGTCTTAGATGTGTCAATAAATTCGCAGAGGGCAAAGTCTTCGGGCTCTACTTCATAGATACCAAGGTTCTCTTGGAGTTCCATGTCGCCAATGATGCATGCTTTAATGAGCTGGAGGGGGTAGATGTCGAAGGGAAACACCTGCTCAAAATTGCCCGTGAACACGAATGGGCGCACTTCGCCGTGGGTGTTGGTGTCGAAGGTGGGTTTGGTGCAGCTGGGCAGCATCTCTTGGGCCTTCTTGCAACGGGCAAAGAAACCGCTCAAGAAAGTGCGGCTGAAGCTGAACTTTTTCAGCCCCGGCATCAGCCATCCCATGAAGTCGTAGTAATCGCCTTCCGGCAGGATGCTCAGCAGGCTGTCGTAGCCTCCCATATAACCGTTGGCATCAATCTGTGTGCCGCTGAGGATATTGCCACTAATAAGGCGGTTGCCGCTCAGGGTGCTACTATCTTCTAATTTGGGATAGTTGCTGCTGCTTGCCTGTCCAGCCACCAAGGTCTCCACGCAGGCACCCGTGTAGGTGCGGAAATAGTGGGGAGCCTTGATTTGGGGGCCAGCAACGGCAATCACACGCTCAGGACAATACATGCCAGTGGTGACCAGATGACCCAAGGTTGCGATATCTTGGGGGTTCATGGTCCACACCACTTCGCCTTTGTTGATGGGACACAGTTGGGCAATCTGGGTGCCCACGTTGCCAGCAGGATGGGGGCCATTGACGATGTGCAACTCCACATTCTTGGCTTGTGTGTGTGCCACTTGGTTCATCAGTTTCTGACCATTGCGGAAGCAAAGGTGCAGTTTACCGTTGGTCAGGGAGGCCAAAGCTTCAACGCCATGGGCGAAGTCGGCCTCACGACCCTTCATCAGGTAATCGTAGTCGGGGGCCAAGGGGGCGCTGTCGAAACAGCTCACCACGATGGCCTTGGGGTTGTCGTCAGGGTTGGCCACAGTGCCAAAGGGACGCTGGCGCAGCATGGTCCACAAACCGCATTGCAGCATCTGCTCCTTCAGGTTTTCTGCTTGGGGCAGGGGGGAGGCAACTGCAGTCTCGTCCTTTTCAACCACCACGGCCAGCAGGAGGCGTTTTGCACCTCTCACCACGGCCTTTACGCGACCAGCCACGGGGGCACAGAAGCGGATGCGCTCGTTCTTCTTGTCGCAGAACAGCGCGTCGCCGGCTTTCACCGTGTCACCTTCTGCCACCAACAAACGAGGCACCAGGCCCACATAGTCGGTCGGCTTCACAGCGTAGGTGGCTATCGTGCGGGCATCGGTGGTCCTCAGCTCCGCAGCGCCATCTATCGGCAGGTCAAGGCCTTTTTTAATATTAATAATATTTGCCATAGAGGATTGTTAGTATAGTTTTGTAGTGACTAAATCCAAGTTCCATGCTGGCATTGCCACCTATGAGAGGCAATGCCAGTTTGAAACCTGGAATTTAGATAGATATTTGCTTTAATCCTATTCGGATGGGTCTATCTATGTTTGTGCTCCTATCGATTAGTGGTTCAGAGGAACACCTTCTACGAAGACAGGTTTGAGCATGTTTTCGGGCTGCATGATCTTGTCAAGCTGCTCCTTGGTGAGGTAATTGTGCTCAAGAACCAGTTCGTAAACACCACGGCCGGTCTCAAGGGCTTCCTTAGCAACCTTGGTGGACTGCTTGTAGCCGATGTAGGGGTTCAGCATGGTCACGATGCCGATGCTGTTGTTCACCAGCTCGTTGCAGCGTTTCTCGTTGGCCACGATGCCATCGATGCAGAGGGTGCGCAGGGTGTCAACACCGTTCATCAGCAGATGGATGCTCTCAAACAGGGTCAGGGCCATGACGGGTTCCATCACATTCAGCTCCAGCTGAGCATTGTCGGCGCCCATAGCGATGCAGGTATCGTTGCCGATGACCTTGTAGTTAATCTGGTTCATCACCTCGGGGATAACGGGGTTAACCTTGCCAGGCATGATGCTTGAACCGGGCTGACGCTCGGGCAGATGAAGTTCAGCCAAGCCGCAGCGAGGACCGGAGCCCATCAAGCGCAGGTCGTTGCAAATCTTGTTGATTTTCAGGCTTAGGCGTTTCATGGCACCGTGGTACTGAATCATGCAGGTGGTGGCGCTGGTGGCTTCAATCAGGTTGTCGGCCAGACGGCAGTTCCAACCAGTAATGTCGCGGAGAGCTTGATCACAAGCCTCAGAGTAGCCGGGCCATGCGCAGATGCCGGTACCGATAGCGGTGGCACCCATGTTGTGCACGAGGAACTCTTCCGAAGCGTGTTTCAGGTTCTCAATCTCCATGCGGATGGTAGCGGCGAAGCCACCGAAGGTCTGACCCAGAGTCATGGGAACAGCGTCTTGCAGCTGGGTGCGGCCCATCTTGATGATGTTTTTGAACTCTTCGGCTTTCTTCTCGAGGCTCTCGGCCAGTTTCTCCAGATGAGGGATGAACTCGAGGTGCTCAAGATACATGCCCATATGGATGGCGGTGGGATAAGCGTCGTTGGTGGATTGTGAACCGTTGACGGTGTCGTTAGGCCAGCAGTACTGATATTCGCCACGTTTGTGACCCATCTTTTCAAGGGCAATGTTGGCGATAACCTCGTTGGCATTCATGTTGGTGGAAGTACCTGCGCCGCCTTGGATCATGTCCACGGGGAACTGGTCCCAATATTTGCCGGCGAGAAGCTCGTCGCATGCTTCCTGAACGGCCTTGCTCTGTTCGGGGGTAATCATGCCGACCTTGCCGTTAGCGATGGCGGCGGCCTTCTTGGTGATAGCGAGACCCTTGATGAAGTTGGGATAATCGCTCAGGATGTGGCCGGAGATCTTAAAGTTCTCGACAGCGCGGAGGGTTTGTACACCATAGTAAGCCTCTTCGGGAATCTGTTTTTCACCCAGGAGGTCGCTTTCAGTACGGAATTTTTGTTCTGCCATGTTGAAATGCTTTTAATGATTTGTTAATATTTTATTTTACTTTACTTTTTTTATTTTGTCTCGAAACGCTGTGGTTTCATTTACTTTTTTCTTTTCTTGTCCTATCAGGCAGACACCTTTTTGCTCTTATTACCACCCCCTCATTTATATTATTACTATCCTTGGTTAGTGCTGCACATTTGTTTATGTCGGCGACAAAAAGAGTCGCACCAAAATACTCACTCGGGCAGAAAATTATTTTTCCCGAATCCTATATTTCATAAATTGTTGCTATATTGCTAATGAGTAGCCTCTTAACCGAAACCACACACCAACAATATGCGCTGCAAATATAATAAAAAAAAATTAAATATACCCTTATTATGAAAAAAAATCATTCGTCATATCCCACTCACATCCCTCAAAACGAGTTGCACAACGGATTATCATCAATATCAAAGGCCCAAAGGCTTATATACCTCCTAATTTCGAGTAGGGTGACAATAATTTATGAAAATGAACGTTATGGATGACGAATATAATACTATCTGAATATGATTATCGACTTCAATACTATCAAGGAGCAGGCTCTGGAACACTTTAAAGGGGGTGAGAAAGAGCTCCATGCACACATGTTTTTCGACGGACTTAACCGCATCATGAAGGCGCGCTTAGAGCCTGGAGCTTCAATTGGACTCCATACCCACGACACCTCCAGCGAGGTCTTCTTCTTCACTAAGGGTTGTGGCCATGTGCTATATGATGGGGAAATGTTGCCCGTGAGAGAGGGACTTGTCCATTATTGCCACAAAGGTCACTCTCATAGTCTTATCAACGACTCCGACAGCGCGCTTGAATTCTGGGCCGTCGTGCCAGAGCAATAAGTGTCATAATGATACACTCAATAAACTGAAATGTGCGATGATACTGACGATGGATGGTTATTTTAAACCATTGAAGACAACTTCTATTCATTGCATGCAATTAAAGTTTTAAATTCAAATATATGGTGACTTCTATTAATTGCCTCGAAGAGGCAACCTCTTTTTGTGTGTGGGCTATATCAAGTAGATATAGCTCAGCGTGCCGGAGGCACGCGCTCTCAAAATCTAATTTATAGAACCCATCATATACATTTTACAAATTATCCCACTTCTCGAATTCTTGATAAATAGAAATCCCCTGAATATGAATATGAGAAATACTGCGTTTTTCTGGACAGCCGTAGTGGCCTGGATTATTGGAGGTTGCGCGCCCACATCAGGGCGAGGAGATACATTTGCCGACCCTGTCTCACGGGTGGATAATAAGGCTAAGATGCTGGAGTTGCCCGCTTACGACAAAAGTGAGCATGTGCTGGAGTACGATGGCTTTACCGTCTCCTACAATCATGCTACGTTAGTGCCGAATTGGGTTGCCTATGAGTTGTTGGATGAGGAGCTGAACGGGTCTTACAACACCCGCAGTTCCAATTTCAGCCGCGACCCTAATCTTGTGGGAGAACAGGCATCGCGTGAGGACTATTCGCATTCCGGATGGGACAAAGGACACATGGCACCCAAGGCCGATATGCGCTGGTCATCAGCCTCTTATTGGCAGAGTCATTATTTTACCAATATATGCCCTCAGAATCATACATTCAATGCCGGAGATTGGAACACCTTAGAGCAAAAAGTGCGCAGCTTGGCCAAGAAATACGGTAGGGTATGGGTGATTTGTGGCCCCATCTTCACAACCCATGAATTTGGCACCATCGGAGATGCCAAGGTGCAGGTTCCCGACCAATTCTTTAAGGCGCTGCTCATAAAGAATGGTAGCGACTACTCCGCCATTGCTTATGTAATGCCCAACAAAGCCAAGCACCACCCGCTGAAAGAATATGCCTGTACTGTTGACGAGTTGGAACTGCTCATCGACCGCGACCTCTTCCCCAAGTTAGATGATGCCATCGAAACAGCAATTGAGAAAGAGATTAATTGGACTTATTGGAAATAGGGGACTTCCATTAATCAACTTGATGAGGCAAACGCTTTTAAAGTTTAGAGCTGAGAGTTGAAAGTTTAGAGTATTTTAAAGTATATAGTTTAGAATAGTTTGAAAGTATAAAGTTTAGAATAAATAAGGGGCTCCTATTAATCACTTCGAAGAGGTGATACCTTTAGTATCACAGCACAAGCCGAAGGCTTAGTGCCGTGACACCCAGACATCAGATAACTGCATCCTGAAGGAATGCAACATACATGCATAAATTGAGCCCACTATTACAGAAAGACTTACTTGCTATCTTTGAATTTGACGCCGATGGCTTCGCTGACGTTGATGACGTAGTCGCCAATTTTCTCGTAGAGGGCGAAGAGGGAGCTGTATAGGCTGCCTATGCTGTAGTCGTAAACGCCTTCTTTGATGGCATCGACGTATTCGGAGCGGAGCTCGTCGCGATACTGGTTGATGGCGGCCTCGGCCTCGTTGGCACTAGTCATATCGATGTGGTCGTAGTCGCCGCGGAGGTTGTTGTCCATGATGTTCATGGCTTTCCAGACAAGCTGCGTCATGTGGTCAATGTTGTCGTTGAGGTGCTGGTCGAAATGGACTTCGGTCTCCCGCTTATTCTTGCGGGTGATGGCCACCTGATAGATGCTGTCGCCAATGCTCTCGAGGTTGTCCACAATACGCAGCATGGAGCTGATGCGGTGGGAACCCTTGTCGGAGAGTTCGTTGGTGGAGACATGGGTGAGGTAGTTGGAGATTTCCATCTCCATGCGGTCGGTGATTTCTTCGTATTTGGAGATGCGGGCCACCGTATCGTTGAATTCTTCGTCGTCCTTGGCGGTGCGCAAGTTGGGAAGGAACGTGAACATGCGGAGCACACGTTTGGAGAACTCCTCAATTTCCTTCTCGGCAGCCTGCAGGTTGAGCTCAGAAGTGTTCATCCAGTTGCCTGAGATATATTTGAGTTTGAACACATCCTCCAAGTCTTCGGGTTTCTCTTTCACCATCCAGTCGACAATCTTAAGAATGAGCGGGATGAAGAAGGCCAGGATGATGGTGTTAACCACATTGAAGAAGGTGTGGAAGATCGAGAGGGCCAAGGGAATGGCCTGAGGGCTGTACCCGTCGGCACCCACGGCCACGTAAGGATTGCTGCCCATCATACCCACGGTAAAGTCGGCAATAATGTTGAGGACAGGACGGTAGAAGATGAGCGTAAGGATGACACCTATCAGATTGAACACCAAATGCGAACGGGCTGCTTTCTTACCGTTGGTATTGGCCACCATGGCCGCAAGGTTTGCCGTGATGGTGGTGCCGATATTCTGACCCATGACGAGGGCCACGGCGGCATCGAACCCAATCCAGCCGTTATAGCACATCACCAAGGTAATGGCCATCATGGCAGCCGAGGCCTGCACCAGACAGGTGAGTAGGGCACCAATGGCCACGAAAATTAGGATGGACCAAAAGCCGAAGTCGGAGAGGGTGGCAAGGGCATGGAGGAAGTTGGGGTACTCCTCGAGGTTGGGCATGGCCTTTTGCAGAAAACCCATGCCGATGAGCAGAAGTGCCAGACCCATGATAAACTCGCCGATAGACTTGATGCGGTCACGTTTGAGGAACATAAAGATCAGCGAGATGGCCCCCAAGAACATAGGAAGGCTGAAGGCGGAGGTGGACTCGCCAAGGCCAAAGAGGGTTATAATCCAAGCGGTTACGGTGGTTCCGATATTGGCACCCATAATCACGGCCACGGCACCGGTAAGGGTGAGCAGGCCCGCATTAACAAAAGAAACCACCATGACTGTGGTGGCCGAGGAGGATTGGATAGCAGTAGTGACGAGGGCGCCGGTGAGGATTCCGCGGATGGGGCTTCCTGTCACTTTGCCCAGTACGGAGCGCATTTTGTTTCCGGCAAATTTTTGGAGGCCCTCACTCATCAGCTTCATACCAAAAAGAAATATGGCAAGGGCGCCTGCGAAGTTGAGGATGACAATAATAATTTGAATAAAAGTCATTAGTTCAGTTATTTAGTTTGTAATTAAAAACTATTGCCCAGATTACAAAAGTACAAAAAAAAATGGTTTTACCGAGTGCCGATTGTCGATTTTTAGATTTTTTATAATATAAAGCAGTAGGAATGCAGTAAGTGCAAATTATAGCAATGAAATGATTGGAAAATATAGCTACATCGACCAATACCCCAGTTACCCTCACACGCCTTGAAAGGCAAAAGAATCGTTATCAGAAATCCTCAAATTAGGAAAAACACAAGTTAGAGCAATGAAAGCGAATGAGAAGCCGCGTCCTTGGTCAATCTCTTTTTTGATACCAATGAGCGAAAATCAGGGTAAGAAACTGCTTGATGCTTGTTTGTATAAGAAATAAAGTAGCGAGAAGTTCGCGAGAAGTTCGCGAGAAGTGAGCAAGGATGAGGAGCAGTTAGGACCAACGTTGGTTTGTTGGGCTAATTGTTACCGACAGTTTTTCAGTTGATAATTTGATGTGTGTTTTGCTAATCTTTTTATTGTTTTTTTTGGAGGTTTATCGTTTATGTCATTTTTTATGCGTACTTTTGTACACTTTCATTTTGCCTTCATAGAACTCTAGAAAAGTGGAGTGAAGACGCATGATTGTTGGTTATTAGAGTAGCAATAAGTATAATATGTTTAATTAATAAATAATACAAAATGAAGAAAAAAGTACACTTTTTTGTTATTTTGGCAATGCTAACCGTCATGCCTCTTGTGGCTGGCGCACAGGACAAACCCTGCGACAGCATCCAAAATTTGCCTTGGTGGGAAGACTTTCAGGCTTATCCCCACAATACCACGCCACCAACAGAACCATTCTGCTGGCATTTCCAAGGGACCAATGAGCCCTCGGTGGGACAGTACAATGTGCACAATGGTTACATGACCTGCATTCTGGACCTTTACAGCACCGGAGTGACTTGGGCTGTGTTGCAAAATCCATTTGCAGAATCTTTGGACATCAACCACCTGCAGGTGACATTTAGTGCCGGTAAGTCGAGCACCAGTTCGAGTCATAATTCCGACTTAATTATCGGCATCACCACCAATCCAACCAATCCCAGCGATGCAAACTTCGTGCCGTTGGACACGCTGCTTGCCATTCCCTACTGTTCGCCTGACACCATGGCCCGTTTCACCGTCGATTTTGCCGCCTACAACGACACTGGTCGGTATTTCTGCTTCAAGTCTTGCCCGATTATGTCATCGGGGGTCAATTTCTTGGCCATCGACAGTTTGGTCTTCAACTTCAACGACCACTGCATGGTACCTCAGGACTTACGCGTATACCACATCAGCGACATCTCGGCCTCCTTTAACTGGAACCAGTACCATAGCAACCATGTGGAATTCGAGTACAAGGCTGTCAACGACAGCAACTGGACGTTGGTGAACGTGACCGGCCGCTATCTCACTTTGAGCAATGTGTTGCTACCCGAGACCCAATATATGGCTCGTATTCGACAGGACTGTTCGTTGGCCTACAACGGCTACAGCGATTGGTCTGACACTATTTATTTCACTACTGAAGCCGAACATTGCCGGAGACCCGAAGATGTGATTCTGAGCGACATATCCAACACCACAGCTACCTTCACATGGACTGCTGCTGGTTCTGCCACCTCTTGGGAGGTCCACGTCTTCAACAGCAGTTATAACCGTACCTTTACCGCCAACACCAACAGCTATACCGTCACCGGCTTGAGCCATGGCACCAATTATCGTGTTTCGGTCCGCTCTATGTGTGACGCCACCAGTTCTTCCGTTTGGAGCGACACCTTGATGGTGACCACCAGCAACTGCTTTGTTGTGAGCAACGTCAACGCTGCCCCCACCGCTCATGAAGCCGTCATCACATGGTCTGACAATGCCAATGTGGGTGCCGACTGGGAGGTGATTTACGGTCTCCCTGGCTTTGAGGAGGGTCAGGAATTGGGTCTGCTGCAAGTAAGTGGCACCCCCCAAGCCACTCTGACGGGTCTTGATGCCAACACCAACTATCAGGCCAAGGTGCGCAGCCTTTGCACCGACAACCGTTACAGCGAGTACACCTCGGTGCTATTCTCTACTCAGGAAGAGCAACAACAAGGTGTTGATGAAGTGGAAGGCCTGCATTTGGCTGTCTACCCCAATCCTGCAAGCACCAACACCACCATCAACGTGAGCGGGGTAGAAGGCCTCGTGAACGTTGCCATCATCAGCTTAGACGGCCGCACCGTTCAGAGCTATGTTAAAGAGTGCCCCTCCGACTGTCAGATGGTACTTGATGTTGAGAACTTAGCTAAGGGTACCTACTTGGTGAGAGTCTACAACGAGAAGATCAATGTGGCACGTAAGTTTAGTGTACAGTAGCAATCATGTATAATATTTGCTACATTTATTAAGGACTAGATACGATTTATTATGAATTCATATATAAAAAGATTTTTGTTGCTTGTGGCAGTCCTGCTGCCTATGGTAACAATGGCACAGACATATCATTCGGTGCCTTATAGCGAAGGATTTGAGAGTCCCGATGCTACCACCCACCTGCCCACTGGTTGGGTGAACTATCTGACCGGCTCTTCTGGAGCCGCCAGCGTGTTCCCATGTTGCTATCAGTATTCACCAAATGCCCGCACGGGTAGTTATTATTTTGAGTTAGAGAGCAACAGCGGAGTCACCGAGCTCTGTGCAACACCGGAGTTTGCCGATCCCTCCAATTTGATGTTGGACTTCTACATCTATTTTCTGAATGACTATAGCCACACCACATTAGAGATTGGTGTGATGGAAGACACTACCTTTGTGCCTGTCGACACCATCACCGGCTCCACCTACACGGGCAGTTATCATCCCCATCGCGTATACTTGGTTGACTACAGTGGAACGGGTCACCGCATCGGTTTCCGCGCCACCTATAACGGTTCCGGCACCTATACGGTCTTTATCGACGACATGACCATCTCTAACGCACCCAGTTGTGCCTATATGCCGGGCAACGTTAGCGCCACTGTTGACAGCAACAGCGCCATTCTCTCATGGTCTCCTGCCACGGTTTCGACGGGCTATATGCTCTACCTCAACAACGATAGTACCTGGTACTTTCCTACCACCAACAGTTTCACTTTTACAGGCTTGAGTGCTAATACTCAGTATACGGGTTACCTCTACAATAATTGTACTGGCAACGACACCAGCGAGGCTGTGTCTTTCAGTTTCCGCACCAGCTGTGGCATGCCCGTTTTCCCCTTGGTGGAGACCATGGAGGGCTATGACGGCAATTTTCCCAGTTGCTGGAATGTCATAGAGTCTAGCAGCGGCTATCCCTCGATAGCCGGTAATCAGGGTCACAACAGCTACAATGCCCTCAATATGGGTAGTAACGCCAATACAGTATCGTTTGCATCGCCCTACCTGTATGCACCAATCAACACTTTCGAAACTAAATTCTGGGCCCGCAAATCTTCCAGCTACTACGATGTGAATTTGGCCGTAGGATATGTGACCAATCTCGATTCGATAAACAATGCTGTGATGCTGGACACAATACAGTTGACCTTAGATTGGACAGAGTACTATGTTAGTTTTGGCGATGTGGCCGCTACCGACATGGGTTATATTGTTTTTCGCAAATATTGCCCCAGCTACAACTACTACGCCAGCTATATCGACGACATTACCATTCGTCCTATCCGCACTTGCGGGTTGCCTTGGAACTTCCACGCCACCGGTACATCAACTGGCACTATGAACTTAGCTTGGAACGACACCACAGCCAATGCGTGGGAGGTGGCTTACGGACCTCAAGGAATGGATCCAGACACTGCCAGCATCATGAGTTTCTCCGACACCGATGGGGTAGTTACAGGTCTTTCCGACACCATCACCTATGATTTCTACCTGCGTGCTGACTGTGGTGGGGAGCAGAGCTACTGGGTTGGCCCCGTCACAGCACGTCCCAACCTGCATGTGATGCTCGCCAACCAGAGCGACACGGTGCAAATGTGCGGTGGCACCATCACCGACGATGGTGGTTTGAATGGCAACTATGCCAATAGCCAGAATTCTTACTTGGTAATTTATCCTACCGACAACACACAAGCTGTTCGACTGACAGGTTATGCCCAGATATATTATAGCTCCTACTATGAGACACATCTAAGAATTTATGATGGTGTGGGCACAGCGGGTCGTCAGCTCTGTGACCTTAATAGTGACGACAGCGTCAATGTGGCTTCCACCGAAGGACCCTTGACCATCCAGTTCCAAACCGCTTCTTACTACAACTCCAATGGCTTTGCCTTGACGGTGAGTTGCTATGACCTACCTACCTGTTTCGATCCCTATGATGTTGTAGTTAGCGACGTTGCAGGTGGCTCTGCACAGGTTAGTTGGAACTTCAGCACCGCTGTTACACCGGAGTACTTCACCATTACTGTGACCGATACCGCGGCAGGTACTTCGGTCAGTTACGTAGTGCCTGACAGTGTTCGCAGTTATTTGATTAGCGGACTCAATCAGACCACCACCTACTATGTGTCCGTTACTGCCAATTGCTCTGCCAGTGATGTCAGCAACCCTGTGGGCACTTATTTCAGAACCATCTGCTTTGTGGGTGGCGAAGTTCAGGTTGGCGAGGGCACCTCTACCGTTACTTCACATCCTGTCAACACATACTATGGCTACAGTTACAGCCAGATGCTGTATCGCTCCAATGAGCTTATCGGTCTTCACGACACCATCTTCGGTATCAAGTTCATTGCCAGTACTGCCTCCTCGGGCAGTTTCGACATAGATGTCTACATCGACACAACAACCGTTTCTTCACTCTCCAGCACACCATTGCCAATGGACTCCACTAAGCGAGTTTACTCGGCCACCCGCACCTTCCAGAATGGCGAAAACGAGTTCATGTTCGACACCCCTTGGGTTCGCCCCAACATGACCAGCAACATAGTTATCACGGTAGACAACAATACGGGCAGTTACTACAGCTCTACTAATTGGTATTGCACCAGCGGACTTTCGGGAACCGCTCTCCAGCAGTACAATGACTATACCAACATTGACCCAGCAAGCCCCAGTTCTGTTAGTACCTCCAGCAGCCGTCCCAATATCATCTTTGTGGCTCCCTGCGGCGATGCCAGTTGCGTGGCCCCCAGTGTCTCCTTTGGCGGTGCTACTGCCAGTAGCGTCACCTTAAACTGGGTGCCCGGCATGAACGAGAGTGCCTGGAGAGTGGAATACAAGCAAGCCTCTGACACCAGTTGGACCGAAGCCGTGAGCTCCACCAGCAGCCAGTCGGCTCTTGTTACAGGTCTTAGCGCCAATGTGCTGTACGATTTCCGCGTGGGCAGCCTTTGTCCTGCTAGCACCGAAGTGCCTTATGGTTATATTTCTGCCCGCACAGCTTGCGCCACCATGTCGCGCAGCACACTGCCGATGGTTGAGGGCTTTGAGGGCTACAATACTGGCGACATGCCCAACTGTTGGATAAGAACTGCGACGGGTACCAGCGGCAGCGGCACTTTCCCCAGCTGCTACGACTACAGCAGCAATGCCCGTACAGGCAATGTCTATTTTGAGTTGGAAGCTTCCAATGGCGGCACCGAAGTCTTTGCCCTGCCTGCTTTCGACACCATTGATGGTTTGGCTCTCGAATTCTATGTTGCCACCACCAGCTCCTATGCTCCTAACGCTCTCGAGTTGGGCGTGTTGGATGACAACTTGGACTTTATACCCATCGACACCATCGACATTTCCGACTGCAGCAGCCTCTACACCTATATCAGAAAAAATGCGTTGATTCGTTATTCTGGTGTAGCCAACCGCATTGCTTTCAGAGCTGTTAAGAGCAGTAGATTTACCGTCTTCCTCGACGACTTCACACTCTATGTACCCAATGCTTGCGACTCGGTGCAAAACATCATCAGCACGCCGAGCACCAGCAGCGTGGCTCTCTCCTGGACCGACACCAACGCCGTGGGCAGCTACACGCTGTATATCTCCACCACCAACAGCGAAGCTAATGCCTTCGACTCGGCCACCACTACCGCCACCAACTACACTTTCACAGGTCTGACTTCTGCCACCGACTATTACATCTTTGTCCACGTCAACTGCCCCTTCGGCATCAGCGATGCCAATATGGTTCATGTCACCACCAGCTGCGATGTTATCAATAGTTTCCCCTGGAGTCAGGACTTCGAGAATTTTGTAGCCAGCAGCTCCAGCGGCTCACCTACACAACAATGCTGGCTTCGAGGCAGTAGCAGCACCTATTCTGTCTATCCTTACCGCAACAGCAGCTACAACCACTCTGAGGGTGGCAGCTACAGCATGTATTTCTATTCTTACTATAACAGCTGGCTTGCCCTGCCCGAAATGGAAGGCATAGACTCTCTGATTCTTAAGTTCTACATGATGGGTCCTTCTCCCTCATACTATACTTACCAGGCCGAGGTAGGCGTTCTGAGTGACCAGAATGATCAGTCAACCTTTGTTGCCATCGACACAGTCATTTACACAGGTACTGGTAGTAGCGACTGGCAGCGTATGCGTGTTGACCTGAGTGCTGCACCCGACTCTTGCCATTTCATCTGCATCCGCACCATTGGAGTCAATGACGGTAGTTTCTACCTCGACGACATCTCTCTCAACTATAACAACGGCTGTGCAGAACTGACCAACCTTGTTACCAGTGCTGTAGGTATGACTTCCGCTACCATCAACTGGACCGACACTAGTAGCAACGGTAGCTATATTGTTTCCATCAGCACAAGCAACGACCTAAGTACAGCATTCTTGACTGATACTGTTGCCACCACCAGCTACAGTTTCACTGGACTCTCGGCCATCACCTCCTATCATGTGTGGGTGCTCAACAACTGTGCCAATGGCACCAGCGACCTGTTGTCAACCAGCTTCACCACGCTGGCTGCCGACCCGCACTTCCTGCCTTACTTCAACAATTTTGAAGACTCTACCAACACCTTCACCATCTATCAGCATACGGGTTCTAATGGTTGGTACATTGGCAATGCCGTGAACAATGGTGGCAACAATAGCATGTATGTGACCAACGATGGTGGCACCACCAATGCTTACACCAACACCCAACAGTCTATATGCTTCGCCATGACCTACCTGCAGATTCCTTACGACAGCTCCTATGCAATCAGCTACGATTGGCGCTGCCAAGGCGAAGGTACCTACGACCTGATGCGTGTGGCTTTGGTTCCCGAAGACTTCGATTTTACCAATGCTTTCACCGCTGTCAACCGCTACAGCAACACCCTGCCTACCGGCTGGATCGCCTTAGACGGAGGCAAACGCAATCTGCGCAACACTTGGCAGCTTGATCAGCACAGCATCAACCTCAATGCGGGTAATTATTACCTCACCATTGTTTGGATTAACGATGGCGCCATGGGATCCAATCCTCCTGCAGCCATCGACAACATCAGCATGGACCTCATCACCTGTCCAGCTCCTGAGAATCTGACTGCAGTCGCCTCGGGTGCTTCCGTCATTACTGCCGATTGGGATGACGGTGCTGCTTCTCGCTGGATGGTGGAATATGGTGTTTCTGGCTTCACAGCTGGCTCAGGTACCCATGTCTTGGCTACCTCTAGCAATATCACTCTCACGGGTTTGGCACCCACCACATCTTACGATATTTATGTGCGTCCCATCTGCTCCACTACCGACACAGGCTTTGCCTCTATGGTCACCTGCCTGACTGGTTGCGACAGCGTCATCACCATCTTCCCGTGGGTGGAAGACTTTGAGAATGGCATTGCCTGCTGGTCGCATGTTTATCATGTAGGCGACGTGGGTTGGACAACTGGCCGTGGCGGTAATGCCTACGGCGGCATGTCGGGTGCAGCAACGGGTCAGTACAATGCCCGCTTCTCTGTCAACAGCTATCTTGGTTACACCACCACCCTTGTTTCACCAATGCTGTCCATTCAAAGCGATGACGATGTGATGATGACCTTCTATCACGCCCAGCCCGCTTGGGGTACCGACCAAGATACCCTGGCTGTGGTTTATCGTGTCCACCCTGACTCCGCATGGCACTACTTAGCTTCATGGAACAACAGTATCACCAGTTGGCAGGCAGACACGGTCATGCTGCCCAACACCACCTCCACCTATCAGGTCGGTTTCAAGGCCCACAGCGGTTTCGGCTTGGGCATCCTGCTCGATAGTGTGGTGGTTTATGGTACTGAGTCTTGCACCCGTCCGGTATTCACCAACGCTAATGTCGAGGCTACCTCTATTGCCGTCACATGGAATAGCCCTGCCAGCAGTTTTGATGTAGCCATCCGCTCTACCGACGAGTCTTGGCCTGAACCCACTCGTATTTCGGCTCACACCTACACTTTCCGAAATCTCGAACCCAATACCCGTTATGAATATCGTGTGCGTAGCATTTGTAGCGACACCTCTGTTTCCTTCTGGGCAACCAGTAACTTCTTGACGGATACGCTTGAATGCTATGTTGTAGAGGGTTTGAGCGTTGTGGATGCTGACTTCCAGAGTGTCACTCTCAACTGGAATGCTGATGCCAGTGGTCACTCTGTGGCCTATGTGGTGAGCATTTCTAATTCATCCTTCAGCAGTTCCGACACAGTCTACAGCAACACGGCCACTGTGCGCGGTTTGGAACCCGGTGTCACCTATGGTGTCACGGTGCAGTCGATGTGCTCCGCCACCACATATAGCGACTGGTGCGAGACTCTCAATTTCACCACACCTACCTGCACCCCTGTTGCGAATGTCACGGTCAGTAATGTCACCACCCATACTGCTGTGGTTGACTGGGAAGTGAATGGCGAAGAAACTGCATGGGAGATTACTTACGGCTACCATGGATTCAACCAGGGCAACGGCAACAGCATAACCGTTACCTCACATCCTTACACCCTCACCAATCTGGAGGATGAGACCCACTACGACCTCTATGTCAGGGCCGCTTGCACCGATGAGGTGACCAGCAACTGGTCACCTTTGGTCACCTTCACCACTCCTACCGCTGTGGGTATCGATGAGGTCGTGTCCGGATTTGCCTTCAGCATCTACCCCAATCCTACCAGCGATGCCTCTACCATCACAGTAAGTGGTGTCGATGGCAAGGTGCAGATTACTGTTCTCGACATGAATGGTCGCGAAGTAAGTAGTGAGACAATAGCATGCGATGGCGACTGCGTCAAGGAAATGCGTGTAGAAGGTTTGGCACAGGGTGCCTACTTCGTCCGCATCACCAGCAACGAGGTCAGCGTGGTTCGCAAACTCGTCGTCCGATAATATTCGCGACGCTTGAGATAGGGGCATCTCTCTATAGAGGTGCCTCTTTTTTTGTTGAGAGAAAAAAACGGAAGAGACAACCGTTTTGCTAATATTTTGTTGAATAGATGGCAACAATGGAAAAAAAGTTGTATTTTTGCATCGGTTTTTTTTATTATTATGAGAAAGATACGTTTTATACTCGTTTTGTTTATACTTAGTCTCCCTGCACAGCCATTGTGGGCGTGGGGTAAGACAGGCCACAGGGTCATTGCTCAGGTTGCTTACGACAACCTGAACTGCAGAGCCCGACGGCAGGTTGACAAGATACTTGGCAAACATGGCATTGTATACTATGCTAACTGGGCCGATGAGATAAAGAGCGACACCATTTATTTGAACAGTCACGACTGGCACTATCAGGATTTTGACGCAGGGCTTACCGATTCGGCTTTGATTTCGACCCTTACCCATTATCCTGCCGAAGGAGGTAATCTTTTCCGTGCCATGGATAGTTTGGTTGCTTTGCTTCATCGGGAGCCGGAGAATGTTGATGCCTTGCGATTTGTCATTCATCTGATGGGCGACCGTTTCTGTCCGATGCATCTGGCTCATTTGGATGACCGTGGGGGTACGATGGTACGCCTTGAATGGTTCAAGCAGCCTTATAATCTCCACAGTATTTGGGATGACGGCATAATAGAGGTGGTTCATTACAGCTACAGCGAGTATGCCGAATATGTAGAGGATGTGTTTGCCAACCAGAAAAAAAGCATCCAGCAGATGAGTCAGGAAGACTTGCTTCGACGCAACTATGCCCTCACCAATGAAATATATGCATACCAAGCATCTTGGAATGGTAATTGCTGGAACTATGTCTATCATTTCGCCCGCAAGATGGAGTGGCAACTCTACGCCGCAGGCATTCGGTTGGCCATGTTGTTGAATGAAATATACGGATAGTGATGAGGAAATTTATCTTACTCATAGGGTTTGTGGGGTTGGCTGCTGCGCTCGCTGCCCAAACGTTGCCCCAAGTGGCGGTTCTGGATTCGGGGTTGCTGTATCAACGGGCAGCGTTTCCCTCTTGTCATGCCGCCACGATTTGCGAAACAGCCGAGGGCGACCTATTGGTGGCCTTTTTCGGTGGTGCTTATGAGGGCAGCAAGGATGTATGTATCTGGTCCTGTCGCAAAGACAGGAAGGCAAGCGTGTGGAGTAAGCCCAAGCAACTGGCTTCCGGACGGATTGACCAACACACGCAGCATCCTTGTTGGAATCCGGTGCTCAGCCGTGTGCCTGGCAAGAAGGGTGAGATTATGCTTTTCTACAAGACAGGCATCTATATACCCGAGTGGGTAGGTCACATCATGCGGTCATCCGATGGGGGTCGCACATGGTCAGCACCCGAGGAACTGCCCAAGGGTCTGCTGGGAGCTATCAAAAACAAACCGCTCTGCATGGGTCGACGTATGATTTCCCCTTCGAGCGATGAACCCGACTGGCAACCCCATTTTGAGATTTCCATCAACCGCGGCCTCCGATGGCACCGCGTGGAAGTGCCGCGCGACACCACTATTGTTGCCATCCAACCTGCCCTGCTTAGTTTGCCTGGCGACACCTTGTTGGCCTTGATGCGCACCAAAAACGGTTTTCTGGCCGAGACCTATAGCCTTGATAAGGGCCGCCATTGGAGTCCCATGCGGCTGACAGATATCCCTAATAACAACTCTGGAATCGATGCCATGACCCTTGCCAATGGTTTGCATGTGATGGTTTACACCCCACGGGGGCTAACTGCGGGAAGTGAGTTTGGTCCTCGCACCCCGTTGGTTTTGGCCCTCTCGACCAATGGTCGCCGTTGGGAGAACGTCCTTACCCTTGAGGATGGGGCAGGGGAGTACTCCTATCCCAGTATTATACAGGGCGACGACGGCACTTTGCATATCGTATATACATATCGACGCACACATATTAAATATGTGCACGTCGGTATAACAGAGTATGATTGATTGCAATTAGTCGTTAGGGTCGACCAAGCATTCGTCCAAAGCGCGGATGATGGCCTCCTTGTCCATTTTTTGACCAATGAAGACAATTTTCTCCATGCGGTCGCCATATTGGTCGTCCCAGTCATGCGCTAAGCCCGGGTCGGTGTCAAGCATATAGTCGAGCTGGTCCTGGGGCATGGTGGCGTACCACTGGCCAGCCTCCTTTAAGCCCACCTGTACGCCGGCTTGCTCAAAAAGGTAGGACATGTCGGTGTCGTGTGAGAAATAGCAGATGCCCTTGGCACGGATGACGGTTTTGGGCCAATGCTCGCTGACAAAGCGGTCGAATTTGTCGATGTCAAATGCTTGGCGGCGATAGTAAACAAAGGTGCCTATGCCATATTCTTCCACTTCTCCACCCTCATGATGGTGGTGATGATGGTGGTGGCCATGTTCTTCATCCTCGTGGTGGTGGTGATGTTCGTGTTCTTCCTCCTCCTCGTCCTCGTGGTGGTGGTGATGTTCGTGTTCTTCCTCCTCCTCGTCCTCGTGGTGATGGTGATGTTCGTGTTCTTCATCATGGTGATGAGGATATTTGGCCTCTTCGTCTTCTTCAGGGGTGGTGAGACGTTCCAGCTGGCGTACCCAACCGGCGGAGCCGGAGGCACGGTCATAGTTGAAGAAATGGGTGTCCAAAATCTCGTCGAGGTCTATTTTGGCATAGTCGGCCTCGATGATTTGCACACCGGGGTTCAGCTGCATGATAATTTGGCGCAGGCGGTCCACATCCTTGCGTTTGACTTCTGAAATCTTGTTGAGAATGACGATATTGCAGAACTCTACCTGCTGGATGATGAGGTTTTCGATATCCTCTTCGCCAATAGCAGAGCCCAACAGCTTGTCGCCGTTGGCAAATTCGCTCTGCATGCGCAGGGCATCCACAACGGTCACCACGCAGTCGAGACGCGGAATGCCGTATTGTGTGTATTTGACCTCCATGCGGGGAATGGAACAGATGGTGCGGGCGATGGGTTCGGGCTCACAGATGCCGCTGGCCTCGATGACGATATAGTCGAAGGTGCCGCGCTGCATGATTTCGGTCAGCTGCTCAATGAGGTCCAGCTTCAAGGTGCAGCAGATGCAGCCGTTTTGCAGAGCCACGAGGCTCTCGTCCTTCTTGCCAACGACACCTCCCTGCTGGATAAGCGAGGCATCGATGTTCACCTCGCCTATGTCGTTGACAATGACGGCGAACTTGATGCCTTTCTTATTGGTGAGAATGTGGTTGACCAAGGTGGTCTTGCCGCTGCCCAGATAGCCTGTCAGCAGCAGCACAGGGGTGTTATGATATTCGAATCGTGGCATAATAATTGTTTTTATTTTTCTACACCCTATAACGGCCGTTTCAGCCCTTTTATTATTTTGCGCTAAAAAAAATCAAAGTTGTGTGATGCTTCGCTATTCCTTTGATTGTTGTTCTATATATCCTCTATAGATCTTCGGCATGGCATAGAGGAACAATGGTTTTTCGATAGGTGTTGTAGAGAACAAAAAAAGAAGCCCGAGGGCTTCTTTTTTTGAAATAGAATGTTGGCAGACCGCCATCAGCGTTTTCTGACAATCTTACAGGCGGTACCTTCGATGCGGAGCATGTAGACGCCCTCTGGGAAGATGGATAGGTCGATGGTGTTGGTGCCCTGCTGGAGGCTATAAGTGCCTAACTGACGGCCAGTGAGGTCGAAGAGTTGGGCATTGGCTGACTTGGAGATGGCAACGTTCACGCGGTCGGCAGTGGGGTTGGGCCATACCGACTCAATGGCAAACTCGGTCTCTTTGATGCCGATGGGCTGGGGCGCCACATACTCGTTCAGCACGGCAACACCCGTCAGGTCGAAGCCACAGCTGCCAAAGTTGGTAGGCCAGGGGTCGTTGACTATATGGCCGAAGGCATCGTAGGTGGCGTATTGTGGGTCGATGGAACCGACGACGTCGACGATGCGGACGTAGACAATGCTGTCGAGGTTGATGCCGGTGCTGTCGCTGAGTTCGTCTAGGTCGAAGGGGGTGCCGTAGCCGATGCGGAATTTACCAGCCAGGTTGTTTATCCTGGTGGGGTCGGTGCTGCCGGAGGAGCCTGTCTGGGTTTCGGTTTGGGTGAGGCTGGTGGCGGGGAAGCGGACGAAGCGCTGGCCGTCGGAGCTCACCTCAACAAAGGCCAGTTCGAGGAAGTGGTCGTCGAACGAATTCTCGAACACGGCAAAGTCGGGGCCTTCGCCGTTGCGGATGGGAGTGGCAAAGGTGAGGAGTGCCGAGCCGCCGTCGCCTAGGCTTACGGCATCGGTGGTGGCGGTGGAGGCAGGGCCGATGGCGTCAGCCTCGGTGCCGAAGTCGGCCAAAGGACCCTCGGGGTTGCTTATCATTTGGGGACCGCGCGTGATGGCGGCACCTGTGGCCCAGGCCACGATGGCGCTGCTGTCGGCGGCAATGGCGTTGCAGCCTTCGGTGCCAACAGGTCCGCAGAAAGGTCCATGTTCGGGGTCGTCAGGACCGGAGGAGTGGCCGGTGGTGTCGGGGACGGTGACGGGATGGATGGACATGGGGAAGACGTAGGTGTAGCCCCAGCCCCAATCGTCGCCCCAGTAGGTGCTGTCGACGGCAATGCCGGAAGCGGGGTCGGCCCATTTTTCAAAGTCGCCGTTGGTAAGCGTTTGTGCCATACCCATGTCGGTTACTCCGTTGTTGGAGCTGGTCCAGTAGTTGCCGGGAGTGACGCGCAGGGTGTCGGTCATGCCGGCGGCGGTGTCGATGTAGTTAATGTCGGAGATGAAGCCGGTGCCGACGTAGCTGAAACGGGGGTCGGTAGCGGCAATGTCGGCTAACATATCGGCCACGGTGGCTTCGCCGTCGAAGCGGTAGCCCCATGCGAGGGCGGTGTCGGCCCAGTTGACGGCCATTACTGCCTGGTTGGAGCCGGTGCCCACCCAGAAGAGTATGTCACTGGCGGCGATGGTGGCTTCGACGGGAGTTGGGATGGTGTCGGCGGTACAGAAGTCGACAATGGTGGGGACTGCCGTCCAGACACGCTGGAAAGCATCTTCGCCGGTGAGGATGCCGGAGGCACGGTCGCCGAACTTGAAGACGCTGCCTGCCCACACGGTGTCGTCACCCCATGAGTCGACGCCGTCGATGTTGAAAATCCACTCTGTGCCGGTGCGGCTGATGATGGTGCCGTCGGAGAGACGGTAACGGATTTGACCGTCGCCCCAGTCGGGATGGCCGGTGATGGAGAGGTTGGTGTCGACGGCCAGGACGGCGTTGAGCATGGATCCGGCCGTGGTCTGCGCGTTGATGAGCACACCCCAGGCAAAGGCGGTGTCGGGATTGGCAAAACTGACAATCAGCGCCGTGCTGTCGCTGCCCGAACCAGCCCAACAGGTGATGTCGGAGAAGGACACTGTGGCATCGACAAGGGCAGGCGTTCCAGTGGTGTCGGGGACAGGAACGGGCGTGGGAGCTTTCACCCAGGCTTCTTGCAAGTAGTAGGTTCCCAGGGGGTCCCAGCCGATGGCGGAGTTGAGGTCGCCGTACTTGAAGACATCGCCGTTGTGGAGCGTGGAGCCTGCACCTGCGCCGGCGCTGACGCCATTGAGGTTGGTCCACCAGAAGTTATAGCCCATAGCGCCAGCCGGCGAGAGGCCGAGGGTGTCGCCATTCGAGAGCGTGAAGCGGATGTCGCCACCCATGGAGGGCGAGCCGGTGACGGTGAGACGTGGGTCTGCGGCGTCGATGTCGCTGACCATGGTCTGTGCGGTGGTGGAGCCGTTGAAGAGGTAGCCCCAGGCAAAGGCCGTGTCGGGCTGGGCGTAGTTGACGATGAAGACGGCGCTGTCGCTGCCCGAGCCTACCCAGTAAAGAATGTCGGAGAAGGCAATGGTGGCGTCGACGGGGTTGGTGGGAATCACGGTTGTGTCGGCCGGTGTAGTGGTATCGGCTGCGGAGAGGGCAACGGCGAGATTGTCGATGCCGCAGTAGCGGTAGCCAGGACCGGTCACGCTGCTGGTGCTGCTGGTAACGTTCCATAGGAAGGCCAGACGGGCACTGGTGGGCATGGTGGTGTATTGGCTGAAAGCGATGGTGTCGTGATGGAGCACACGGTTGTCAGCGGCCAGGGTGTCGATGCCGACAAAGGAAGAGGTGTCGGTTAGAATGTAGCCTACAATCAATTGGGCACCAATGTAGTTGGTGCGGTGGTCGAAGGAAAGGACCGTCTGAGAAAGGGGTTGGTCGAAGGCGGGCAACACAGCGTAGCGACGTGTGCCGACTGCGTTGACCTCGGCAATATAGGAAGGATCGGAGCCGGTATAGATTTGGCTGGCGATGAGGGACAGGTAGGCATTGTCGGCCGCAATGGCGCCGAAGCTGTTGGTGCTGGTAGAATAGCCAATGCCGCCGAAATAGGTGGCTGAGGAGTCGTTGGGGGCACTGACATATTGGGTAGTGCCGTTGCCGAGAAGCGTCCAGCAATCGGGTTTGGCGGCGCCTGCCATGAAGGGACGGATTCTGTGGTTGTCCACATAGCCGGAGAAGTCGATGGAGTAGGGCAGCGTTTGGACTGTGCTGCAGAGGGTGTCGGCTGTGGGGTCGTCGGGCGTTTGAGTGGTGTCGGGAGTGGCGACGGAAACTAGCAGGTTGTCAATGCGGAGGTCGTTGTCGGCACCGCTCACCGTGCTCTCGCCGTAGAAAGCCAGGCGCACATTTTGGCCGGTGAATGCGGACAGAGAGATGGAAGCCTGCGAGGCGATATTGGTCACTGCGGACAGGGGGTAGTCGTCGCGGCTGGAGTCGCTGCCCCATTTGGCAAGGGCTGTCCAGTTCTCGCCATCGGTGGTGGCGAGGACGACGAAACGGTCGTCGGCGAATCCGGTCCCGGTGGTCTCTGGAGCCTCGCTGTTGTTGTAGTCGGTAAGCATGTAGTCGAATGTCAGAGTGGCATTCTGGGAGAGGTTGATTTCGGGGGTAACCAGCCAGTATTTACAGTTGGTTCCGTAGATATTTACTTTGAAGTGGGATGAACCGTCGAAGGCCGTGGTCGAACGCGTCCAGCCGGAAGTGGAAGCAGATAGGGTGACGGAGGCTGTGTCGAGGTAGCGTCCGGAGTATCTGTTCCAGCAGGAAGAGAGTTGGGAGGTGCTGGTGATGTTGTCGAAATTCATGCTCCAGGGCAGGGGCATGGGCGCGCAGCTGGTGACAAAGTTGGTTGAACGGGCATTGGTGGGATGACCCCAGCAAATGCTGCTGATGTCGACGGTGTAGGAGGTGCTGGGCGTGAGGCCGCTGAGAGTGTAGGTGGAGTCGTTGCTGACGGTGACACTGTCAGAGGTGGTTCCGTCGCTCCAGCGCACGAGATAGCTGCCGGCCTGGCTGGGGTCGGTCCAGGTCAGAGTGGCGCCGTAGGCAGTGACGTTGGAGGCTACAAGGGTAGCCGGACGGCTGCAAGAGCTGATGGTGTCGACCAGAAGGCTGTCGATGTAGCTGGTGATGGCGGTGGTACCGGTACTGGTCTGCATGATGGTGATGCGGCGGCCAGTGCCGGTGTAGGCACTGAGGTCGACCTCGAATTCATTCCACCCGATGACGCTGGGTGTCAGGGTTGCCAGACGTGTGAAGGAGGCGGTGTCGGACACGGAGTCGCTGACACCGACAGCAATGCGCACTTTATTAATATTGTATGTGGTGCCGCCGTATTTGTAGAAGAAACTCACTTTGAGTGTGTTGAGGTTGGCTTCGAACTCGGGCAGGTAGGCCACGGAGTATTCTTTGATGTCGTTGGAGATGCCTTTGGAGTACATTTTCAGCGACTTGAAGCCTGTATAGGCATTGGCAGAGCCTGTGGCGCAATAGGGGTAGTTGTTGGTGACAAGGCGACTGCTGGAGTTCATGTACAGGCGGTTCCAGCAGCGGTCCATGCCATCGGACTGTGTGGCAGTCCAGTTGTCGAAGTTCTCCACAAAAGGTATTTCTGTTACCGGGCCACAGAGAGTGCTAACGGAAATGGTGTGCGGCAATGTCAGAGTGCCGTCGTCGCAGATGGATACCACCTGGAGTTCATAGTCGGTTGAGGCAGTGAGGCCTGTAATTGTGGTCACCGTGTCGTAGAAGTCGGCGCTGTCGATGGTAGCGTTGGTGGAAAGGTAGTAGCGGTAGTGGTTGACAGCGGTGGGGTCGGCGACATAGAGGGTGAATCCGTCGGTTAGAATGCTGTCCACACGGACGCCCTGAGCACGGACACAGGCAGGCATTTCGTGCACATCAATTTCATCGATGTACCACGATTTGGCCGAGCCACCGGAGGGAAGGTAGCGCAGGGCGATACGGGCTCCGGTAGGGGCATTGAGGAAAATGCCGGTGCAGAGGTCGAAACCACTGGTGAACTGCGAGCTGGCATAGCTAGAGACGCTGACGAAGGAATTGGTGTCGCTGGGAGTGGTGAGATAGCCGATTTGAAGCGACCCACCGAAGGAACCATTCTCGGAAGGACGGGCCATGAAGCTTATCTCGAGTGAGTTGATGTCTTGGTCGAATTCGGGTAGCACTACGATGTCGGTGGAGTTGCTGTAGTTGCCGTAGATACGCATCGTGTAGCCGTCGTCGCCGTAGCCATAGGGGCTGCTCTGCGAGGGGGGGAAGATTTCGAGCCGGTCAAGCGAACGGGCTTTCAGAAATCCCCAGCAGGGCAATGTGCTGTCGACCACAGCATATCCGAAGCCGCGAGACACGTCGGCAAACTGGCTGAAGTCTTCGTGATAGGGGACTGAGATGATGCCGCAGGAGGTGCGGAATGCCGACTCGGTGGTGCCTGTGACGGTGTCGGCACAGAGTGTGCGCACACAGACTTCGTAGCGCATGTTAGGAAGAAGATTGGTGAGGGTGTGGCTATTGCTATAGATTTCCACACTGTCGCCAGCGGCATAGACCATATAGTGGTTCGAGGCGTTGGGGTCGGTGATGGTGATGTCGGCCGACGAGGCTGTGACGTTGGAGACCAACACTTGCGAGGGTCTCACACACGCGGGCAGTTCGCTGACGGTCACATTGTCAAGATAGGCGGGACCATTGTCGTTGGATCGCAAGGCCAGACGGCCTTGGGTGAAGCCAGCAAAGGTGACATCGAAATGGGTCCATCCGCTGCCGTCGGGCAGACAGGTGGCGATAGGGGTGAAGGTGGAGTCGAAGGCGATATCGGTCATGATGCCTACCTCGAAGCCGTGACGATAGGTCGACAGTACGTCGAAACTCAGCTGCAATCCATCGGGGCTGTCGTTGAATGGGGGAAGCACCAGAATGGTGGGGTTCGTGGGTCGACTGCTGACATAAAGGCACTTGCCTCCTGCTGCGTTGACCGACGATGAACTGTTGATATAGGGGTCGGAGGTGCTATAGGGGTTTTTCAAATCCCAGCAGTAAACTTGGTTGACAAAAGAGACCGATGAAGAAGAATAGGAAAGGCCATTGTAAAACTGGAAGTCTTCGGTCCAGGGCAAATCGCTATGGGCAACGGACACGCAGGGAGTGCGGAAAGTGGCTGTGCGGGCACTGGTCTGTGTTCCGTCGGAACAGTTGGAGAAGACCTGCACCATGTAGGGGGTGTTGGCCGTGAGAGTGGAGTAGGAGAGGGTCTGTGTATAGACCACGGTGCTGTCGACGAGCGAGTCGGCAGCGTAAAGCATCACCGTGTAGTCGTTTACATAGGTGGTGTCCAAAATATTTACTGTGGCACTAGTTTCTGTGATGTTTACCACACTGAGAGACTGTGCTTTCTGGCAGGAGTAGACTGCGTTGGGGTCCGACGCGTAAACCACGTTGGTAATGTTGGTGAAGTCGTAGTTGGAACACGTAGAGGTGCTGATTCTTAACCAGGTGCTACCCAGCGTTCCACTGCCGTAGCCCATTCCGTAGTTGTTGCAGTTGTAGCCTGACGGTGTCAGAGTCAGACCCTCGTCAGGGTCATTGTATTGCACCCAATTTAGGAACCCGGACGAACCGAAGTTGTAGGTGAACCTCTCGTCGTAGGTGGCGATGGAATCCAACGCATCTATCAGGTGGATGCTGCCGTTCCAGTGCACCCCCCACACTACGACGGTGGGCGTGTACGATGCCGTTGCATCGTCCCAACCAATGCAGACTAGAGTGCTGTTGGTTCCGGTGCCGACCCAGAACTGCACGTCGCTTTCACTGATTGTTGCCTGGCTTTTTGCTCCTGTCCACAGGAGCAGAACCAGGCCGATTGTTAGTAGTTTTTTTAGCATTTTGATACTGTTTTTTAATTAATTGAACAAAAAAAATTTAAATCGTTCCTCTTTCAGTATCCGAAAAAACTTAAAAGTAAAGGGAGATGACAGAATCAACAGACAAAAACGCATTTTTTGCCCTAGAACAGACAAAAAAACGTCGTATGTTCTCTATCGGTCGGCCTTTCCTCGAAAGCATTCCGGATTTTTTATTGATTTTGGCAGGTCTTCTGGCTTGCTCCTTTCGGTCCTGTCTTCCCGTGCGACTATGGCGGCGCACAGTGACGTAATAGATTGGGCTTCAAGTTTTTCGAGCTTACAGCAGCGGGACTGCGCCGGACTTTCACCGGCTTCCCTTTTCACACCCACGTGGGTGACCAAATCGGCTGCAAAGATACAAAATAAAAATGACCTAATGAAAAAACTCTTCCCACTTTGAATTCTTGGTGCGCAGCAAACCCAAAGTCAGTCACGAGGACTATGAGCTGAATTACCCTGACGAAAACAGAATTGGCACTGATTAGATAATGATTGTGGAAACCGCTGCGGTGGAAGTGTTGTTTATCCAAAGTGAAAGAGAATGAATATTTGTAACTATGCGAAAATATTTGTAATTTTCGGAACAATATTTTGTCATTTGCTCTTTTCTTTGTTATTTTGCATTGCCTTTTAAGAGATAATGGTTTTCGCAATGGTAAGTTGTTCAATGGTTTGACGACTTACTCCAACTCTTGAATTTGGCCACGATTAGAAAGTAAAATGAGACCCATTCTGACTATAACAGGTTCTGACAGTACCGGCGGCGCCGGTATTCAGGCAGACATTCGCACAATCACTTCGTTGGGGGCGGAGGCCATGTCGGTGGTGACTAGCATCACCCTGCAGAACTCTTTGGGCATTCAGGAGTTTTATGACATACCTGCCCCTGTCATAGAGCGGCAGATTGACGCCGTGGCCGATGATGCCGGCCCTCAGGTGGTCAAGATTGGGATGATTAGAAATGCAGCATCGCTCTTTGCAATTGTTCAATGTCTCAAACGTCATTGCCCTAAATGGATATTGTATTCACCGGTGGTTTGTTCGGCTCGAGAAGAGCAGTTGATGGACGATGCGCTTATTGGTTTGGTGCAGGAACAGCTGGTGCCCTTGTGTTCTCTATTGGTGGTTCGGCAAGGCGATGCAACCCACTTCCATGCCGAGCGGGTCATTCAGGCAGGTGCCAGCCACGGTCGCAGCAATGAAGTCTGCTCTGCCATAGCAGTATACCTCAATCAGGGAGCCACTCTCGACGATGCTATACGCAAAACGTCGCTCCTGTTGCCTGTGGGTGGCGTGTCGGAGGAGCTGTCGGGTCGCACGGTGAAATTGTATCGCGAGTTCCTCACTTTGCAGGAGCAACTGTGTTCGCACAGCCACGATGTCAATTTCTATGCCGACCGTATTGGGGTAAGCCCCCGCTATCTGTCGCAGGTCACCCGCCGTATGGCCAACACTACGCCCAAGGCTATAGTTGAGTCGACGTTGCTTTTCCACATAAAGACCATGTTGGATCAGCGGCCTCCTCTTTCCTTTCAGCAGATTGCCGAGGAACTGGATTTCTCCTCGCAGGCTCATCTTTCCAACCTTTTCAAACGCCTTACTGGCATGACTCCTACGCAATACAGAAACCGTCCTCAGCCAGTTTCACCAATTGATTCCGCATCGGATAAGCATATTATGTATTGATTAATATTTATAATAATGAATGTAGAAGAATATATTATCGCCCGCGTTAATGTCCTCATGCACACCGAGGATGCGGCCATCGTTAAACGCCTCGAAGGGGGCATGAGCAATTACACCTACGTCGTTACCACCCGTGGCAAGAAATTCACCTACCGTGTTCCGGGCAAGTATGCTGAGAAATTTGTCGACCGCGTGGAGGAATGGGACAATATCCAGGAGGTCAACCGGTTGGGTATCAGCAATGCCACTTCTTATGTCGAGATTATCTCAGGCGAGAAGTTGGCCGAGTATGTCGAAGGCACTATCATGTCCGACACCGACGTGATTTCTTATAACGCGATGTCTGTCAACGCCCTCAAGCGTATTCACGAGAGCGATTTGCATTTCCGCGACTACAATGCTTTCGGACGTCTCTCCGACTATGAACGCTATTGTCGTGAGGTGGGTTTCACCCATCCAAAGGAGTATGTAGAACTTCGCAAAAAGCTGGAAGGGATGCGCAAGAAGCATGCCGACGTAAAAATGGTACCCTGCCATTGCGATTATCAGCCAACTAATTTGGTTATCGATGGCGACAAACTTTATGTCCTTGATTGGGAGTTTGCCGGCATGAACGACCCCTTCTACGATATCGCCTGCTATGGCAATGCAGGATTTGAAAAGGCTCTATCTCTGCTGGAGGCTTATGTGGGTCACGAACCTACCCAAGAGGAATTGCAACGACTCTATTTCCATCGCTCTTTCCAATGCCTGCAATGGTATAATGTGGCCATCTTCAAAGATCGTGTTGGCTTGAGCAAAGACCTCAATATGGATTTCAACCAGGTAGCTTCCTTCTTCTTCAATCAGGCGGCATCCTTGGCTGAGGATTATGACAAGCTTTGAATTGAATGTAAGAAAAAAGGGGCAGCCAATTGTGACTGCCCCTTTTTCATTCGACAATAGTGCGGCTATTTTTGAGTGGAGGTGACGTTTTGAACCAAACGGACAGAGTATCCGTTATACTTATCTCTTTCGCCTATGTCATTGATGTTATTTCCATTTTTGTTGAAACGCATTGCAAAGGCATCTGGAGTAGGATTTGTAAGGGTACCTGACGTTGTTGATGTCCAATAATAACCCCAAACATTTACCCCAGATATCGTGGTTCCATCTCTCCTTCCAGCCATGGGAAGGAATACACAGCCCTCAGGAATCTCAGTAAGAATTGAATTAATGTTATGGTTGGATTGGCCAGTGAATCCGTCAGGGTATATGAGTAATCCCCATGTAGAATTAACCTTCAAGATATTGTAACAATAACCAGCACCAGAATGTCCATTAACTATTCTGCCATCTGAAGGGTAACCTAATAAGTAACTCCATTCTGCACTTGTTAAGGTACGCCACAGTCCTGCTTGTTCCGAATTACCATTGCTGATTGCATTATATTGACCCCAATCGAAATTAGTGCCTACCATGTAAGGAGCAAAAGTAGAGTTCAAAGTGGAATGATTCGTAGGAAGGACATTATTACCGCTTGTACCCCATCCAAAGAGGTCGTTCCAATCGTTACTATTTGCTGGTAATTCAGTATCTGCCAGGTAATCCCATTGATTCTCAGCGAACCTCCATGTGCCAATTGGTGTGCCACCACCAGCAACAAGGTGAGTTCCGATTTCTCTATATTGTAAATTGCCTTTTGAGAAATAAACCTTAGTCCTATTTCCATCTACCGTGAAAATACCTGTGAGTGCACCCTCCGGAACTGTGTTGATAATGTGTTCATGCTCTATTCCGTTAGTCATACTGAAAGGCACATCTGCTTTTTGGTTACGTCCGATGTTGCCAGAGTATGCAGTTGATTGGGAAAGCAAATAGGTGTAACGTTTACCATTTCCATCATTTGCAAATACTCGGATGCTGAAAAGATTGTTGGCTGTACTACTGATTGCGGGGACATTAATGTATACTTCTTTGTGTTGCGCTTCGGTAGTATTGTTTGAGAGTGTGATATTTAAACTCCGGTTGCCTTGGAGTGCCAAAGTAACGCTATCATTAACGCCTGCAGTAGGCATGTCTGTAAAGGTATAAGTGGGTTCGGACGACGAAATGTCGGCGGTGGCTTCTCCCCAAAGAGCGGTAGCGGCGGCTGGCGAATCAGTTGTGGAACCATAAGCCACAGATTTCACCGAGATAGAATCAACCGTAATGGTTTGATGGTTGGTTCCGTTGATAAGGTTGATGGCAAGAAGTGCTCCCATGTTTTTGAAACGGAGTGTACTACTACTGCTCATGGCGCACATGGGGATGGCTACTATTTGATGATGGTTGTCGCCCTCGCGATAGATTTGCAGTCGAGGGAGAAACAACTGGGCCGTATTCCCATTGACTAAAGGTTGAGCAATACTGCAGGGATAAACTGCCTTATACACGTTAGTTGCAGGCACCTGCATGGTTGCCGTCGTGCCATCGCTGCTGCTGATGATAATGGAGTTTTCATTGATTCTTATAGTGTCCCCGTCATTCCATTTAGGTGTGAGTCCGTCTATGTAAACTTTGCCACCATCTTCGACACATGTCTTGCTATTTCCAAAGCGGCTGATTTTGCAAGTTAAGGTGACGGTGTCCCTTTGACAACTGGTGAGAGCAAATAGGAAAAGGCCGAAAATGGCCAGTAGTATATTGCGGTGATTCGGTTTCATGACTATTTGTTTTTAGAAGATTGTTATTTGTTTTTTCTGTAAGGTGCATTTTGTGGTTGGATTATCTGGAGTCATTGCTGCCATTCGAATGGTTCGAACGATTCGATTGTTTGTCCCGAGCCTTCACTATTACCTCCCCAGAAGTTATCCCCACTGTTGGAAGTAGTTGTCATTACTTCAAGAGCAGGCAATTGCGTGCTCTGTCCATTTCCGCTACCTCCATATCCTTTCTCCACCATGAAGGATACCATGTAAATCTTAGGCGGCAGGTAGTTCTCTTTTGAATAGTTATTGTCCATAATCATCTCATCTTTTAGTTGTTTGGTTTATAATAGAGTTATTATCGTAATGGTTAAAAATGATTTGTAACGATAAAGGCTCGGCGAGCCATACTTTCAATAGGTATCATAGTTTCACCTTTTTTATACACCTTCACTAAATAATGATTGATAACGACTTGCATCCGCATGGTGCCGGAGGTGCATACAAAGAACAACGCCTCACACAATGAGACAGTTATCAATAACCATGTTTCAAGTGTCGCGGAGGAACACAGTCTCAAACAAACATCGTATCAACATTATTAGCTTTTACTAAATTATGATATGGCAAATATACAACTATTTTTTATAATAATTGAATGTTTTTTTCTTTTCTTAAACCATTTAAGATAATCATTCTCGTAAGATAAATCCTATTAACTGGTTATAAAAGCTGAATGTGCCAAAATAATATGTGTACCTGCCATTATTGTGCTTTCATTTTCCAGGAATCAATTACGATTTTTCTATAACTTTAATGTTTTGTATGGAAATATCAAGACAAGTTTTTCGCTTAAGTAAAACAAAAACAGACACAAAAAGACAAGATTGATTGAGAAGTCGTCCGAATGACCGATTTGAGTTAAACCCTCTTTCTTAGGGGTCGCGACCGAATGGGAGCAACCTCTTTTTGTGTGTGGGGTATATCAAGTAGATATAGCTCAGCGTGCCGGAGTGAAGAAAGTCCTGTGGACTTTCGATAGCTGAGCATCGCGAAAGCGGAGAAATCAACGCTCTCAAAATCTAATTAATAGAACCCATCATGAGTAACTAAATCCATATCCTCCATGGATCATTATTCAGTTTTGTGTCTGTAAATGTCTTCCATATGTCTAATCGTATTTCGTAAGCGCGACGATGAGGAACTGAAGAAACTCGTCGAGTGGCAGCGAATCCCTCTTGGTTCTCACGAGCCTCATAGGAAAAAAACACGTGGAAATAATCTCATCCCTTTCATCCTAATTCAGGGAAAAGACACCCTAGCGTGTGACAGTAACAGTTGTGACAGTTAAAAATAAGGGGTATCAAAAACGCCCCTTATAATATAACTAATTAATAATTAATAATATATATTAGAAAATAGAAAAAACATACCCCTCTAAAAATCAACTGTCACAACTGTTACTGTCACAAAAGGTCAGATGACAGGATTGTCATATTCTTCTAAAGAGCAGTATAACAATAAAATACGATACGGTCAGGGACACGCCGTTCTAGCTACCAACGTCCGATGTGTGACAGTAGTCATCCCAAAAACCACCCCAAATGGCCTCCAAAACCCTCCGATGACCCCACTTTATGACGCTTTTTCCCCTACGAGGCACCCATCTGAGCGAATTTGTATTTCAGCATTCTGACCTCAATTGAAGGTCCTTGGGAGCCAAATTAACAATCTTTCGGCCAAAAACGGGCTGCAACAAGGACCAATTGGCTAATCTTGTAGAGGCCATCTGTTACATATTTCGTGAGTCCGACGATGGGGAACTGAAGAAACTCGCCGGGTGGGAACGGAGGGGCAGGGCAGGGGGATGTGGCTTGTAGGTAAGTCCGCCCTTAGTCCGTTCGCCGACGGAGGAACAACGGAGGAACGGCGAACGAACGACGGAGGGACGGCATCCTTTCATAGGAGTGAGGTATTTTTTTTTATTCCGTATGTTTTTTTGAATTAGAGATTCAGATATTGTAATGCGTATATCTGTATTTAATTTTAATTCGTATTATTTATATTTGATAAGAATTAGAGTCTTCTATTATAAGTAATAAATAGAAGCTGTCCGTATCCTTTGCCTTCGCATGGACCAATGGACAGGGCAGGGCCCCGTTGACTGGGAAAGGGCGGCAGGACAAGGTGGGTCATGAAATAAAATACTCGCGGAAGGCACCGGAGAAAGAAATATGGGGGAATATCCCTTATTGTCTGTCTTTGTAAAATATTGTGTGACAGACAAATGAATGATAATCTTGCGAAACACGTGTATAATGAAAATATCATAAACATCAGAAAAACAACAAAATACGCCAACATACCGTTTTTTATCGGGCAGGCATACCCCAAAATCCATGAAAAATGCCGTGTTTTTTTTCTTTTTTGCGGGATTTTCCGGGCCTTTTTCGGGTCCCGTCAAAAATTTTTTTTCGGGTGCAAACCGCTGTCCAACAAACCATTCGTGGGCAGCCCGGAAAAATAATTCGAAAAAAAATTTGGCAGTTTGAAAAAAGGTCGTATCTTTGCACCCGCTTTCGACGGAGAACGGCACCCTTGAGAGGTGGCTCCGGAAAGCGAGAGAACATTGAATTTCTGAGATGGAGAGATAGCGTGT
>JAEEHQ010000097.1 GCA_016280915.1 Bacteroidales bacterium | reverse complement strand
GAGGGCGAAGAAGGCGACGATGGAAAGGATCGATACGAGGCCCACTATCCACTCGGAGTCACTTTCCCACATCTTCTCGTATAGGCGGCGGAGGCGTTTGAACGGGCGTCGTTCGCCCACGGCGATGTGGCAGAGAGGCTGTAGCTGTAGTTTGGGGCGGGCGTGGTATTCTCCGGTGCCGGCAGGCTCGGCCTGTACGAATTCCTCGCCGCTTTCCTCGTCGGTGTAGAGGATGAATTCGTAGCACGTGCCGTCGGGGTCGGTGATGGTCAGTTCGTCGGGCGAGGGGCGGTCAAAGCCGATGCAGAGCATCTGATGGGCGGGGAGGCCGTTCATGGTGTCGCTGGGGAGCTGGAGCCACGCCTGCGCGGTGATGCCGCTATGGGCGGCGAGGGCGGCCTTGAGGTGGAGGCAGAGGTCGGAGAAGTCCCACCCCTCGCAAAGTCGGCTGGGACGCACGGCAAAGGTATCGGCACGTCGGGTGGCAAAGAGCTGCAGAGAGGTGATAGAGGCTTCGGGGTCGAGCCCCTGCGCCACTTGTTTTAAGAGTTGCTCCACCTCGGCCTGTCCGACTCCCTGTATGACGATGAGTTCTTTCATGTATAGTGCATAACGCGTAGGCGGGGGTTTTATTGCTTGGAGGGTACACAATAATGTGGCGACGACGGCGTTATGTTAGCGATGCTGATATATTATCTCATAACAATAAATGTGCTGACGTTCATTGTCTATGGTGTGGACAAGTGGAAGGCGCACCGTGGACGTTGGCGGGTGCCAGAAGCCACATTGCTGGGGCTTACGGCATTGGGAGGCAGCGTGGGCGCATGGCTGGCGATGCAGCTCTTCCGCCATAAGACCCAGAAGAAGAAGTTCCGCTATGGGGTGCCGGCTATTTTTGTATTGCAGCTGGTGGCTCTGCTGCTCTTTTTGAGCATGCTTACCCAACATTGATTGCGGCTGTTGGAAGGATCGGCTTTTATTACCTCTGGTATGGTAACAGGTCGGGATTTTTGTGTATATTTGCAGGGTGAATTATCATGGGACAGTGATTGAGTTTTTTTGTAATTCAAAGATTATTACGGGTTTCCGAGAATGTAACAGGCATCTGTAAATCCGCATTTTAACATTAGTGTCACTCAAAAAAAAGTAAACATGGTCAATCTCAAAAGCGTCAGACCCCCTAGAGTCAATGTGAATACCGAGAAAGGCAGCTTTTGGAAACAGATAGGCATGATTATCATCGGTACTACCATCTCGCTGGCGTTCACCCTCATTGCAGCCCAATTGACAGAAAACCATCAACGTGCCAAGGACCGCCGCCTTTCGGCAATGATGGTGATGAGCAATATCGAGATCTTTGCACGACTTATGGATGATTATTCAGCCTATTTGGCTCCTGCAGACAGCGTTGCCACATGGCTTCTTGGCAAATCCCTAGAAGAACTGGAACTGATGCCCGAAGAGGAACTGAACAGTTTGATAGACCAAGTTACATCCCTCCCGTTTATGTCGCACGACAAATCGGCGGAGAATATCTTCTCCAACTACATCGAGACATGGAAGAATATGGGAAATGTCGCATTCATCAGTATAGCAGGGCAATGCTTCTCGACGATGAATTCGGTCGAGGAATTTTGGAACAAACGGGCAACCGATTTGAACGAGACCATACTCGACATCAAAGACCATCCAGATAATTACGAGGGTAGCACCATGCCCATAAAAATTCTTCGCTCAGAGAAGGTTCGACGCTTATTGAAAGGCTTCCATTACTGGAGGGCCTGGCTTTCGCATGTGGCCGCCACCATACGCTACAACAATCAGAAAAACATGGAATCTATCGGCATAGAAGAGCAGAAAGTGATGGATTACACAAACGAGTTGTCGTTGGCATTGGAGGATTCTAAAAATGCAGAGCCCGCCTTTAGCGATTTCTATTCTAGTCCACTCAATCCCGACAGTCTGACGACGATGCACGATCTTGACATCCGCCTTAAGGAGTTGATAGGCGAAGGTAATCAGCTACACAAATAATGAAAAAGATACTGCCAATTGCCTTCTGCCTGCTGTCGCTGATTGCCAGCGGACAAGACTTGATTGGGCTGCGGCCAATGCGGGTAGTGTCTATTGCTCCCGTGCCAAAGGATACAACACACTATGATGAGTTGGACTTTCTTTCTGCCGGTAGCGATACCTTGATAAATTTCTATGCGTGCAGCGGCGACAATGGCGTGGTGGGCTATCTGATGAAGACCACCGACTTATTTCAGCGTTCTTTTTTTCAGAACATAGTAAATGGAACTCTACTCAACGGCGCCTGGCTGAATGAGGTGCAACGAGCCGAGGAGGTATTGGCAGAGGTGCTTAATCGCAGAGCCGACTCCACACAGATGATTCCCCAATGCCTCACAGCACCGCGCTACAATCTCTTCACCCGCCAATATATCATCTACCTCAACAAAATGGGCGACACATGTGCCTACATCAACTGCTTGGTGGAAGGGGATTATCACCATCCGGAGCGTCGGTTTGTTATGGTGAATGACGGGGGCGACAACTATTGGCAGGCAAAGCTAAACCTCACCCACAGGCAGCTGATGGACATAAGAATCAACGGGCCTGGAGTCATGTATGTTGAAAGCCGCAATAGGGAGCCACAAGTGCTCGGCAACGGGTTATTCATTACCTACCGGAATGACGCTCATTTCGATTGTTACTACGAAGACTTACCTATAATAGTTAGAAATCACTTGCCGAAGGAATACCCAATCGATATGCTGACCAAGTATAACGGCTTCAAGTATGAAGGGCACAACTACTACATAATCTCTTATAGCAATGGTTATGAGATAGGCTTCAATTCTTGCGGCCAGTGGATTTTCCTTCTCAGAAGGCAGGGGATAACGCAGGAGGATGTGCAACGGATGACCGGAAAGACGAAAGTCTATGATGCTGTTGTAAGGGAAATGGTGGCACACGGATACCAATTTCCTAAATACGGTCATATACGATGGGTCGAGTGCGTGAAGGATTGCTATATGGTGAACATCCGGTATACCCCAAGTAACGACCCCGCTTCGCCCGGCAATGCCAACGATATGGATGCCTCCCTCACCATCGACAAGAATGGATTTTTAGTGGATTTTATAATAAACAGAAATTTATGACAACTCAGGAAGCAATCGTCGCACGGCATTCGGTGCGACAGTATCAGGAGAAGCCTCTCGAGGCTAGCATCATCAACCGCCTCAATGAGGAAATTGCCCTCTGTAACCAAGTAGGCAAGCTGCACATCCAGTTGGTGGTGAACGAACCAAAAGCTTTCGCCGGTGGGTTGGCCAAGTATGGCAAGTTCAGCGGGGTGAGCAACTATCTCGCCATGATTGGACGCAAAGGTGCCGACGAGGCCATCGGCTACTATGGCGAGCGGCTGGTGTTGCTGGCTCAGACGTTGGGACTGAACAGCTGCTGGGTGGGCTTGTCGTTCCGCAAGCAGCCCGACCAATACCAAATTGACGATGGAGAGAAGTTGCACTGCGTTATCGCTCTTGGCTATGGTGCCACCCAAGGCGTGCAGCACCTCATGCGACCGATGGAGCAGTTTGTGAAAGTACATGGGACGATGCCCGAATGGTTTAAGCGTGGCATGGATGCCGTTTTGCTTGCACCCACAGCAGTCCATCAGCAGAAGTTCGAGTTCGAGTTGGTGGACGACCATACCGTTTGCGCCCGTGCCCGCTTCACATTGGTAGGCTATGGCAAGATGGACCTTGGCATCGTCAAATACCACTTTGAAATAGCCGCCGGCAAGGAAAACTTCTCCTGGCAATGACCCCATCCAACTCCCCTGCAATAGTTTAACCAATAATGAAAATACAGAGGCAGAAGGCTTTCGTTAGGCTGATTGCCATTGTGGCAATCGGGGTGGCGGTTGTGTGGATTCTGTCGCGGACGGGGGTTGGGGAGAGTGTGAAGCGGGAGAGTGCGCGGTTGTTTGATTATGAGTATATCCCCAACCAGCAAGTAGATATCGACCGGTGCGAAGCGGCAGGGTTGGCGGACTCCATTTACAAGGACTTTCGAAAGAAGTATCGTTTCCATTATCAGGGCATAGGGATGGCCACGTTCTCTGACAGTAGCCGTATGATTCTGCTGAGCGACATACCTCCGCATTTCGAGACAGATTCCATCGCGCCAATCTTTGCCGAGTTCACCCACAAGACAGCGCAACGCAAGCATCCCATAGGCTACGACGGATATACAACAGATGTGCTTATTTTGCTGGGCAACGCCACGCAACAGAACTGCGACAGGCTGATACGACGGCTGAACAAGGAGCTATTCTTCAGCGAATACAAGCCCACGGTGATGACTCTGCCCGCAGAGGAGAAACGACAGTATTTTGCCCAGAAGAACATCGACTACCAGATAACACTCAACGAGTTCAACACCTGGTTTATGGAGGATGGCGAGGGTTTTATCCATCTTGACGACACAGATAAGGTGATGTCCATAAGCAACCTTTTTTCCGCGAAGGCTTGGGGTGTTTATTTCAGCCAGCAGCCGGGCTTTGTGGCTTGGGCGGTGGCAAAGAATGCAGACATTGCCGCACAGGTGGGCGACATACGGCAGTTTACGCTGGATGCCGACTTGATACTGGGTGCTTTGGCGGACAGCAGCACGCTGGTCATCATCGGTCGCGAACGCCAGTCGCCACTCAATGAGTTGCCCCCGTTGCAGATAGAGAGCATCCTGCTGCTGGCCTCAACTACCGAGAAGGAGCTGTCGCAGAGCCTGGACATCAACGACCTGATGGCCGGCAAGATGAACAACGGACGCGACTGGTGCCCCACCTACTTGAGCTGCGAGCTGGAAAACACCGAGTTTGGCGACCTGATGACCATTACCGACGTGCTGCTGAAGGACTGGTCGGAACGCGGCACCATACAGGAGGGCTACTACCGCTATCCCGAGCCGGGCTACTACCCCTTCGACAAACCCCTGTTCCGCAAGTTGGGACTGAACGAGTTGGTTTATAATTGGAACACCGCCGGAGCGATGTACGCCATCGACCGAGAGGGATACACCATCTACACTTTAGGGCGCACGGGCTCGCTGCCGGTGAGCTACTTCAACTCGCAGGAGCGGAGCCAGTCGATAGGCTACCGCTACGAAAGTCAGGCCTACCACTATTTCGCCACCCTCGGCAACACCGACTTGGCACGGGTAGTGCAGTACACGGCGTTGTACCAGCTGTTTATCGACAACAATATCAGCTATTCGGGCAACACCTACCCCTCGTTCCCGAAGAACAAGCCCTTCTTGCTCTACAAACCCACTGTGGAGTTGCTCGACAAGATTCGTCAGTTGAATGATGAAGAGGTTGGGTTGCTGGCCGACAGCCTTTCGCAACGCAGTTTTGTCCTCTTTCAGAAGGCGGAGGTCGACAAGCATCTGCACGAGAATGAACAACGACACAACATGTCGTACAGCGAGGAGAATATCGATGCCATCTACCGCAATGTGCACCGCGACACCAAGGCGGGCATCGGCAGGAGTTTGCAGGAGGTGAAAAATATGCTTAACTCTCTTACTGAAGAGCAGTTCAAACAGCTGGCACGATACCTCTCCTACCCCCGTGGGGTGAAAATCCGCGACCGCGAGAGCTACAACACCATGCTGCGCGGCCGACGGGTGAACATGCTGATGCGTGAGGTGGGCAAGAACAACCTCGACCTGTTGTCGCAACCGGACAAGAGCAACATCTTCAAAGACCAGATGGACCTGAAGGATGTAAAGGACTGGTATGCCGCCAACCTAAAAGGCAACGCAGGACGATACTTAAAAACCTCGTCACTTATCATTACCTACGCCGATCTGCTGACTACCGGCGGACACAACCTTTCGTCGCGCATCAGCCGTGTGAACTCGATGACCAACTACAAGCGCAATCGGGGAAATGATGCGCCGACAAATTACGAACACACACCTTCCCATTCTCCTGACTTAAAGGAGAATCCAGATGACAAACCCACTGGCAGTAAGCCTGCTACAAGCAAGCCTGCAAAGAAGTCTACAGGCAAAGCCAAATCCACTCATACGGCAAAGCCTTCAAACAATCAGTCAGTCGGCCACTCACACAATCGAAGCGTCCGTCCGCGCAACGAAGTTATCTCTTCCTCGCCGCGAAGGACCAGAGGCTTGTGAAACTACCTGACCATCAGCCTGACATGCTGCACTGAGGCACCTTGTCTCATGCGAAGCATGTAGCCTCCTGGCACAAGCCCACTGACATCCAGCATGCCCGTAGTGCCGCTGACATTGCGGGTTGAGAGAAGTCTGCCCGTGACATCATACACCTGAACCTGCACCCCGCCCTCAGGCAAGCCGCTGAGCATCACGCGGTCCGAAGCAGGATTGGGATACACCGACACCCTCGAGAACATGGGACTTTGCACCGCTACGTTGATGTCAGAATAGTCGTAGATGTAGTCGCACACATACTGCAGCACATGGTCAATATCAACCGAATACCATGCCTCGCGCACACAAGCATTCACGTTATTGTAGGTCTGCGGACGATTCAGCTCGGGATTCCATGGCACCAAGGTGCGACTGAGTGGCATAGCGTTGTCGTAGGAATATACGCTGCGCTCCACCTCACGGTTCATCATGTCAAAGTGGTGATACTCCGTGCAGTTGCCATCATTGTCATACGCATAAGTATACTTGCCATTGTACGTCCAATAGCTCCCGTCATCACTTACGCTATCGAGCACCAGCACCTTCCGTCCGTTGGTGTAGGTGGTCACCATCTTCTCCGATGGCAGCAGGCCGTTCGTTTCAAAGCTATAGGTATACCACATTTCCAACACACATCCGTCGGCGCTATACTGGTACTCCGTCTTCTGATATATCATGCCCCCCATCATTAGGGTGGTGAGCACCAGCTGGTTCTGTGCATTATACGTGTAGTTGTACACCCCTCCAAGCTCCCAGTTGCCGTCAAAATTGTTGTAGTTGCTCCGCGTCGCCATGAGGCCCGCATCGTTGTAGGTGTAGTCGATATAATAGACGTTTTTCAGCACCCCACCAAGCCGCTGCCAACCCGACAGCCGCACCATGTGGTCGGCCTCATCGTAGGTCATCGAATCCACTACCTCGTACTCTCCACGGATTGAGTCGCATACCGCAAGCAGGCGATTCCTGCCGTCGTACGTGAAAGTGCAAATCTGATAGTTGTCGTCCGTTTGGAAACGATTCATTTTCCATTGATAGTCAGTTTTAGGGCCATGAAACGGCTGTGCCGCCGCTCCCAGCGTCACCAACAATGCAACAAATACAAGTATTCTTTTCATAATCAGTAGGAGTTTATCCATTCTCTTGAGAATGCAAAAGTACGAAAAAAAAACGTATGGGAATTTATATTTATCAAGAATTGGAGAATTTATATGAATTCGACTAGAAATTGGGACCCTAATTGCTTGCAATTAATAGAGGTGGCCTTATTTCAATACAAAATCTTATTTTTCTGCAAAGTGTTTCAAGGCGGGTTCGTCCAATCGTTGCACAGTCCATTCGTCCATGGGTATGGCACCAATGCTGCGATACACCTTCAGGGCCGGCTGGTTCCAGTCGAGGCATATCCATTCCATGCGGCCGCAGTTGCGTTCCACCGCCAGTTGTGCTAGGTGTTTTAGCAGGGCTTTCCCATAGCCTCTGCCACGTTTCTCGGGCACGATGAAGAGGTCTTCGAGGTAGAGGCCCTTGCGTCCCACAAAGGTTGAGAAATTATGGAAGAACAAGGCAAAGCCTATCACCACGCCTTCTTCTTCGGCGAAGAGCACCTCGGCCGAATGCTCCACGAAGAGCGAATGGTGTAGGGTGGCCTCGTCGGCCACCACCTCGGCAGCACATTTCTCGTATGCCGCCAGTTTCTTGATGAACTCCAGCACAAGGCCAGCTTCTTCGGGCCTCGCCGGACGGATATTGAATTTATTTTCCATATTATTGAACCATTTCACATAGTTTGTCTTCCCTGATAATCTTCGGTGCCGCTTTCCCAGCCAGCACCAGCACCTTCTTACCATTTCGGTAGATATGCAGCTGGCGCGACCGCACCACAGCCGTCAGCTCCGTGTCCTCCTGCATAGCCATCCACAGCCGGTGGTATTCGCCGTCCCCGTCGAACAGCTTCCTCTGCAAGTGCGAACACATATTTGTCGTATCAATTGTCATCTCTGTATGTCATGTACCATAAACAATTGTTCCACCCCCTCGACCCACCGATAGGAAGAGATCAACCTCTACCCGGCGAGGATACTCATCCTTTGTCCCACTTCTGTTAACTCCTAAACCCTCCATCCTTCGTTGATGCACTCTTTCGTATATAATTACTTATCCAACGGGGCGTTGCACTTTAGTGGTTCCAGATAATTGCTCCTTATCAATTGTCCAGTCAACGTTGGGGATTTTTTTGTTATCTTGTAGTATTTCATCTTTTATAATTCCTCAATACCAATGGTTTTTAAATAATTGTATGTTCCATCATAGAATTCTGGTAGTCTAGTGTGGTCGTTTGGATTACCCTCTGGAACACAGATAATCATTCCTTGTCTTGCACGAGTCATCAATACACGATAAGCATTGATTTGGTAAGATTGGGATTCTTTTGACCTGATTTTATTCCACCTACTACCTTTGAAAGCATTGTGGTCCCATCCATTTGGAGTATAACGGAAATCCCCGTCCCATACTAAGCATGTCCAATCCAATTCCAGCCCTTGAATATCAAACTCTGTCGCTGCGTCTTCCAAAAAAAGTGACGAACGAACATCCATTTTATCGGCCAAGAACCAATGTTCCACATCAGGCTGCAACCGAACATCAATAGCCAGTGGTTTTAGACGATACGCTTGAGAAGACACAACAATACCATATCGTTCCGAACCACGGGCTTTATTCTTAAGCCACCTCTTGGCTATATCCAAATCTCTTGTTAGAATAAGTGGGTATTTATCTTTGAACTCGATATACAGTTCGCGTGCTTGCTCGATATTTCTATCTAATAGATGATGTACAAAGTTTGATAGGTTTTCTGCACGAAATGAGCGCATAGAAACAGATAAGTGTAGCTTGTCTACCTGTTGTGCATTCTTATTTTTAGCTATAAGTTCTGCAACATTTCCTTCTGCATATTCTTTGTCTGTAAGATGTTTGGAGAGATACACTTTCCAATTGGGAAAAGCTTCATTTACAGCTCGGATCCATTCCCCAATACCAGCTTCACCAGTATTGATTTCTTGTCCACCGCCTACCAAACAAACAATAACTGCCCAGTCTTTTCGCAAATCAAGTGACCATATTAGAAATTCTGCTTCTGACATCGGAAAGTCTGGTATCTTCTTCATTCCACCACGACTTCCACCCCGCGCCAGCCAGTTTGACAAGTGTTCAAAATCCCATGATCGTTGCGCTTCATCAAAGATGGCAACATGTTCTACCTCACCATGCCCTGCTGTCTTGTGGGCAATAGATTTTGTCTCATCAATCTCCAAACGTCCGTTTTCAATGGGTAGTTTTATTTTTGCCAGCATATTGGAACGATATCGATGGATGATTTGGATAAATTGTGATACCTCTCGTTTTGCATCCGTGATATTACACTTATTACCTTTCTCACGTTCTTTGCGTTGTTTATCTTTTGCCAGAGCTGCTGTCAACACCTTCACCAATGGACCATTACCGGAAAGGTATACGGCGAGATTGCGAGAGTCTTCAGGAGCATCTTCTTCTTTTATGGACTGTTGAATGGCCACATTCAATCCAACAAGAGTCTTTCCTGCACCTGGTACACCCGTCACAAAACAAATGCTCTTTTCGCTATTATGTTTGCTCTTCTGAATAATATCCAGTACGAACTGTGTGGTTTCTGTAAGTGCAGCACCAGCAGCTTCATGACGAGTTATATCATCCACCGAGTGATTTTGATAGAGTGCGCTTGCTGCTTCAATTATAGTTGGGGTTGGAGAATATCGACTTATTGCCCAATTAGCAAACTCACTTCTATCTGACGGTTTGGCATGTTCATGATTTAGTACATTGCTGATAATACTTTGTAAACTGTCAACATTTGACATCAGAGGATTATAGATGTGGTCATCATAGATTGAGAAATTTAATTTGTGGCTATAGTCCTTTGCATTGGTTGCAACAAGGATAGGTACAATTATTCGATGGTGGCTGTCCAAGTGGAAATTCTTTAGATCAAGTGCGTAATCCAGTACTTGTTCCATGTCAGACTGTAGATAGGAGCTTTGCCCTGCTTTGAACTCTATTGTAAACACAATACTTCTAAGCAGCAATATCACATCTACACGCTTTCCTAACCGAGGAATAGAGTATTCAAAAATAATTTCAGCATTTTCATTCTTCCAGGGTTGTACAACTTGTTGTAGGATTCTTATTTCTTCTGACCATGCATACTTTTGTTCCGACACGCTGTCTCCCTCGTCCATTAATGCGATCTGCCCGAAAATTACATCTTCGGATGCATCGACGAACTTTCTAAAGGAATCTTTGTAAAAGTATCTATTTGTCATTTTCAAAATACTTTTTACTGTAGATATCGAAACCGAACATCTGTGTTAGGTCAGTATCTTTTATGTCTTTGTTGTATTTGAGGTATTCCCCTTTCTGATCTTTTTGGAAAATCATCAATCCAAAGGTGGCCAATACCTCTGAAATTGTTGATTTCAATATTCTTAAATCCGTCCATGGCGGTTGTACTTTATTATATATTTAAATGCAAAAATACGAAAATTCGTCAAAATGGCAAAATAAAAAATAACCCAATTGAGAAATGGTCGGACCGAACTGTCCGTATCACTAAAAGCGTTGAATGATATGGAATGGTTCTGATATCACGATTATTGTCTGAAAAAAATCTAGCAACTTCTATTAATTGCTTGCAATTAACGTCTCAGATTCTTATTGTTCTCAAAATGTATGATTTACAATTCTCAAATTCTTGATGAGTAAAATACCCTTTATGGACATCTTTGTCAGTACATTGGGTGACCATAGGGCTTTTTATTAACTATCAACTTAAAAAAAACATCACCCATTCCGTCGGGGGAGCTTGTCCTCGAGATTGAGATTCGCTGGCCATGCACTTGGCAATTGCTTGGTTTGTTCTTGCTTGTTGATTGAGTAAATGACGAGAAGTTAACAAGAAGAGAGCGGGTAGATTGAGAGAAGGAGGTGGAACTACCAATAACCGTTGTCTGTGGTTCGTGTTTTCCTGAAATCGCTTGACAGATTTTTGCAGGTTAAACTGATTAGCTTGTCAAATAAATCTGCTGTTGTACTGAATCGCTTGATAGAGGTGATGACAATGGATAATGCAGAGCCATCCCTGACTGTTTGGCAAAGTCTGGCGGGGCTCGATGCCCCGCCCGACTTTTAGGATGACGATGGCCTAAAGCGGGCGCCACCTTATCTGTTTGGCGGTGCAGATTTACGACTATTATTTCAATTGTCGGCTTATTGTGTTTTCCTGAAAGGACGTGTCATTGAGACTATTTGATAAAACTCAGTTATATGTTACCTAAGAGCGAAAAACATATTACCCAAAATAGTTTTCTCTAATCCATTTTATTTTTGTATTTTTGTAAATTCACGTGTATTATTATACGCGATGTATTGTTGTCTCTATTAAAGAATTATGCACAACGCCGATGAAGAGCGGGAATGAAATAACAGCTATTAGGACTTCCGAGGTGGAGGCTATCAAGCATCGCATCTATGAGGTGCGGGGCTTGCGTGTGATGCTCGACCGCGATTTGGCGGAGCTGTATGGGGTGGAAACAAAAGTCTTGAACCAAGCGGTCAAACGTAATATTGAGCGTTTCCCTGAAGACTTTATGTTTAAGTTGAACAAAGGTGAATGGGTGTTTTTAAGGTCACAAATTGCGACCTTAAAGGATAGTGCCTCGAACACTGATACTGAAGATATTGATATTGTCGAGACCAGTTTAAGGTCACAACTTGTGACCTTAAACAATGACAAATATGATTTGAAATCACAAACTGTGATTTCAAATGGGCGTGGCCAGCATAGCAAGTATCTTCCCTATGCTTTTACCGAATTGGGCATTGCAATGTTGAGTTCGGTCCTGCGGTCGGAGACGGCAATTCAAGTCAACATCAACATCATGCGGGCGTTTGTGGCGATACGCCATGCGGTGAGTGCATGGCAAGGGGTGAACTTGAAGGTAGAGCAACTCTCCCACAAGGTGGACCAACTGAACAACCATGTGGAAGAAATCCTGCACGACCAGAACGACATCAACCCCATGCAGGAGGAGAGCAACAACAAGATAGCCCTTCAAATAGAAGCCATCAACGATGCCCTCGACCAACTGCGCGAAAAACCATCAACACCACGGAAACGGATAGGCTATAAAACTGGTAAACCGACTGATTAATAGCATGTGGTCGAAATTCTCGACCGCATAAAATGATACAAAAGGCTAAGAAATGGACAATAATCGGGATATAAAACGGATGTTACCATCAGTCAATACGACTGAGGGCTCTATTGACGTGTACAAAAGCAGTGATGGAGTTGTGCAGCTCGATGACCAACTACAAGCGCAATCGCGGCAACTACACCCCTGTGGATTATGACCGCCCCGCAGCCCCTGCGGCCAGTGACGACCGCCCCGCCAGCCCGCCTAAAGTTGGGTCCGTCCCGACTGCCGGAAAACCTTCGGGCAAAAAAGTGTCGGCCAACCCGAAGGCGACCTCCAAAGGTAAGCCGTCGGGCCAGCGCGCCACCGGTGTCCGCCCCCGCAGCTCGGTCATTTCCTCCGCCACCCGCAGGTCGAGAGGCCTCTGAAAATGAGTGTGTATTATTCTGAAAAAAGTTGACTCTCATATAGGGAGTCAACTTTTTTGTTGCGGAGGCACAAAGCGCTGAGGTTTTGTCTGGGCTTTTTAAGAATCAACAGTTTTAAGCCTGTAGAAGGTCAGTCCGTTTGCAAACCGGAGCCTTTGTTGTTGCAGCTTGCCCGACCACTATTTTTTCACGAAACGTTTGATTGAGTAGCCTTTGTCGCTGATCAGTTTGACAATATAGTGGCCACTGCGCAGGTTGGCTATGTCAATGACGGTGTCGGTTGTTGACGCAACCAGGTGGCCTAACATGTCGTAGATTTCAGCTTGCTCAAGGTTGTCGCACAGGATGTTGAGTTTTGTATACACCGGATTGGGGTAGACCTTTACGCTCTCAGGGCGTTCAGCCTCATCGATGCCTACATGTGCGCAGGGCCAGGGGATGAGGTCGGTGCCGCCTGTGTTGTAGGCATAGACGGCGCTGACACATGTCTCGCCATATTGGTTGCGTACATAGTAGTTGACATAACGGTCGGTGCCGCCGCCTCTATGCCATACGGCGTATACATCCTTCGGTGCAACCATTATGGTAACGGAGTCTTTGGTGGAGCCCGAAAGCTGGGCTCTTCCGAAGACGAAACCCGATGCCGATTCGAGGGTCAGGTGCGCATTGCCCCGCCATTCGTTATATTTGGTGCTTTCCATCACCACGGTTAGGGGGCACATCTCGTCAAGGCTGTAGTTGGTTTGGACTATTGCGACACGTGCTGTGCTGTTGCCCTGCGTGATGTTTATCGTGGCGCTGCGTTCCTGGCTGCCATCGAAAGGTTCCACTTGGAAAGTGAGCCATCCGCTCTGTCCGTCGGGCGTGGGACCAAGGGTGACCCAAGGCGCTTCGCAGCTGATTTGCATTGCGGCATCGACTTCCGGATTGAGGCCTACCAGCACTGAATCCGACCCTCCGACGCGGGTGAACGAACGTACCGAATCGCTTACGCGGAGGGCGTAGACTGGCACGGCACCCACAAGCGCCTGGTTGAAAATGTTGAAGGTGTAGGTGACGTTGCCACCAACACCACCTACGCCGGGACTGATTGAGTCGACGGGATAATAGCCATCGCCCTTGCCGCTCCATCCGAAGTTGAAGTGCAAATACTGGCGGCTGTCGTAACCGTCGCAGACAAATCCATGCCCACCTTGCTGTGCCGCACCGGTATAGATGATGGGGTGATGCTGGTTGAGTTCTGCAATCAGGGCGGCCCGCCAGGTAGAGTCGGTGTAGCCGTTGTTCTTGGTGATTACCTGCATGTCGGGGCTGTAGTAGAAATAGTCAATGAGCGAGTTGTCGATGCTGTGCACACCGGGCATTCCTGCCAATCCGGCGGCCGAACTGCCACCGGCGGCAGCGGTATTGTAGTTCATTTCGAGGCTTACCCCACAAAGGTACATCAGGGTTGCCACAGCATCACGCTGCACTTCAGGCGAGTTTTCAGTGGGTTTGTCGGGCATATTTTCCCAGTCGAGGTGGGTGTGTGCGAAGTCGGCCGACTGTATACCATAGTTGGGGGCGTTGTAGCTGTAGGCCCCACGACCGAAAGGCGGGAAGTTCCAGTATTTCATCATTTGCGCCTGCGCGGTGGCAGCACACCCTGTGGCGGCTCCTTCAGGACAGCGCCCGTTGTAGGGTTCCATCTGATCCCATTGGGTAGTCAGCAGCGGGCCTACGCCATCCTTTCCCATGGGGCATACCTGACCGTTGGCAAGGCGTTGCCACTCCTCAGCATCTCGTTTGCAGGCTTGAACCTTGACGCTGCGCGCTGCCTCTATCTGGAGCTGATAGGTCGCCAGCCATTGGGCCAGAGGCGCTGGCAGGTGTGCCGGATCGATGGTGGAAGTGGTTGAGTAGCCGAGGATAGGGCGCACAGCATCGTCCGCAGCCACCATCACGAAGCCCCCTTGCGGTTGGGTGAAGAGATAGATGCCGTCGTAGCCCCATTCGGCGCTGCGGTCGGCAAATGGCGCATTGGACTTGGAGCCGGTCATTTCGGCCCAGAAAGTCTGTGCCACCGATAAAGCTTTGTCGGTCGTCACCGGCAGGGCCGATGCACGACCGACAAGGGCTGTCAAAGCGACGAGGAGAATGTCAGCATATAACCTTTTCATCGCTTGTACGGTTTAAAGTCTGACGATGAGACCTTTGTCTTCAACACGTCTGAAGACGGTGGCTCCGCCTGATGTTCCGCTGCCGTTGGGGTCGAAACTGAACTCCGTCACAATAGTGTTGTCGTTAGGGTTAAAGGAGTAGGACATGGGGACACCTTTGGTGGTCAACGTTCCCGTGTTGCTGGCATTGTCGAAGGTCCAGTTGAAGCGTACCGTCTTCGGGTCAGAGGTCTGTCCCCACACGGTAGCAGTGACGTTGATAGTGGCAATATGGTTGTTGTTGAATGTCAAAAGGTAGTCCAGTGTCATTGGCAGGTCACCCAATTCATCGGTATGATATACCGTATTCTGCGATGCGTTCCAGCGTGTGTTGGCAGGGAACTGATCGGTGATTTCGCCAGGGACCACACCATCGTCAATGGTGTCGGTAGTAGGATCGTCATCGTCATGGGGTTCCTGACCACGCAGATAGAATGTCGTGACGCCGCCCAGCGTGCTGCCATCGTTTGACACTTCCACCATCAGGTTCATCGAAATCGTGTTGGTGATGGAATCGTAGGTGAAATTGGAGGTGCCCATCTCACCGGCATTCATGGTACCCTCGCGGCCGTCGAAGGTGTAGGTGAAGGGGATGGATTGGTTGGCTTGTTCCTGACCGGCAACGACGAGTTCGAAGAAGAATTCGCCGGAAGTCTCGTCGGTGAAGTCAAGGCTCCAGGTAAGTTTTGCAGGGTAACTCTGATAGGTGTCGGTGTACTTGCCTACCCACGCGGTGCCTGCCAGTACTACGGTTTGTGGCTCGTTGCCATTGCCGTTGTTGCTGTTGTTACCGTTCTCGTTTTTCTCTTTCTCGCAGCCGGTATAGCATACTGAAGAGAGAACCAAAAAGGTCATTAGGAAAGCTTTAAAGATCTTTCTCATTTTTGTGATGTTTTGTTATTAAATTGAAAATTATTCGTCTTTGTTTATAAAGACGTAATAAAAGGGGAAAAAACTACATTAATGCCTTAAATTTAAATGGTCATTAGTCATAATAGGTTAGTGAGAAGTAGTTTACAGGATCACATATTTTCTGGAAAGTGGAGCTTGTTTTCAAGGATTGGGCAAGGTGTAGGATGTGTTTGTCCTTGGATTTGGAGTAATAGGCGGGAGTGGCGGTGAATCCATGGCTTACTGTTTTCAGAAAGCTTTTCATGGGGGGGGCGAGCGCTTGTCGGATGATGGGTAATGAGTTGTAGAATAGGCTGATGATGCTTCCACAACACTCAGTTACCCAGAAGTTGTGCGAGACAAAGATGCCCACTTTCCATTCATTAGATGCGGTTTTCGGAATCGGTGCGGCCAAGGTAGGTATCGAACACCTCATTTTCTAATGGCGGTCATAAAGTGAGTTTGGAAAGGGACTTATCGAAAACATCAACAAACGCGTCCGGCAGTATATCCCAAAAGGTTTTGATTTCTCCTTTTTATCTGACGATTACACCATCCACACCCAAACAGAAATCAACCTCTCTCCCCAAAAACTATTGAACTTTTCTTCGCCAAAACAATAATTCTTACTATCTTTGCACAACGGTGTTGCACTTCGATGTTGAATCTACACAATGGTATCAACTGTTGAAAGAGTACATGTTACCGATCTTTAATGACACAAAGAATATGAACCTTAGAGAAGTAAAGAATGAACTGTTAGTCGGGCTGACCCCGTTCGCTTCCACTAATGGATTTAAGATAAACAAAGGGCAATTTTTGATGAACAAAAAGACCTTGATGGGCTCTGCTTCAATCTCATTCGAACATCTGTCGGGGTTGGACAATATACAAATACAACCCTATGTTGAGATAAAGATAGATGCTATTCACAATATATGTGAAAAGCATGGATTTAACCTTAACTACACGGCTTTTATCAATTTTTTCGTTTTGGAGTCCGTTTTAAATAATACCTATACAAGTGATACGCAATGGAAACTACAGATCAATCAAAAAGAAAGACTTTCAGTGCATTCAATACAAGATATTAGTAAAATTATCAATCAACTAATCCCAATGCTTGACAATGCAGTCAGCTATATCAATACCAATTCTTGTGTAGAGTCAATAGACAAAATGTATAACACAAATCCACTGTATGAGTACAACCCTAATTGTTCTGGGATGGATACCCATTGTATTATTGGTTTAATAGCAGCGAAACTTAACAACAATAATTATTCCCATATTCGCGATATTTACTCCAACAAGGTGGAATGTTGTGATTTTCTGGATAGCACGAAGCATTCTTTTTTTGCCATTAGAGACTTTCTTGATGTGATGGACCACACTACGGATTGAGCGTGTCCCCAAAGTCCGCAAACGAAACCGTACAAACTGCAAAGGATAATGGGCATGCAAACACGAAACAAGCAAAACAGATAGCCCAGAGCGACACCCCGACAGACGAGGATCGGTAACCCACAAATGACCAACAATATGCAGCCACGAGGAATCTACTCGTGGCTGTTTTTCTCTTATTCGTGTAAAATATTTTCCGATAATTCGGCAAATATTATTATATTCGTACCCTTATAATAAAGCGGAAAAAGAAAATAATATATTAATCCTTAAACGTTTAAGCTTATGGCAAAACATGCAGTGCCATCCAGCGAATGGTTCGATAGAGAAGCGGTGAATGAGTTTATGACTTGCGACACGTTTAAGGGAACAAAAATACTTTGACAATGAACACCACACTCCCCATAGTTCAGCCCAGTAGCAATTCCATCGTTGTATACCAAAGCAGCGACGGCGTTGTGCAACTCGACGTGCAGCTGGCTGACGAAACAGTGTGGCTGACACTGAACCAACTGTCAATATTGTTTGACCGTAATAAATCTGTCATTTCAAGGCACATCAGCAACATATACAACGAAGGAGAATTGTCGCGAGAGGCAACCGTTGCAAAAAATGCAACAGTTCAAAATGAGAATGGTCGCCGTGTGGTAAGACAGATTGAATACTACAACCTTGATGTGATTATTTCTGTGGGTTATCGTGTCAAGAGTTTGCGTGGCACGCAATTCCGCCAGTGGGCAAACCATGTGTTAAAGGAATATCTATTGAAAGGTTATTCTGTAAACAACCGATTGGAACGACTGGAACAGCGGGTATCACGTACCGAAGAAAAGATTGATTTCTTTGTACGTACGTCGCTGCCACCTGTGGAAGGTGTGTTCTACTCTTTGGTATAACCACTATCGACGTGCCGTATTGCATCAACTGTCTACAATCTGTTTGCAAAGGTAAGAGAACAGAACAAATAGAAAACTGATGAAATAATTAACAATTTGTATATATCAAGGAGAATAAAATGAGAGAAGAAGATGATATTATAATTATTGAAAAAGGTGATGTTATACCATGTGATTTGGACGAGAAACCTACGAATTGTACGACTATTAAGATTGAAGGTGATTTCGATTTTGATATTGACCGAGGCCCTCATTTTAGCAGGCATCCAAAGTTAAAAGAATTTATTACCTCCAATAATCAGACTCCATTTACGGTCATTGATGGAGTACTATATTTACGATTATGTAACGACACAAAGAAGAAGGACATGAACCAGGCATTCAACGGCGAGTCAGGTTTGGCTCTAGTTTGCTGTCCTCCTCAGGATCCAAACAAAGACATAATACTTCCAGATAATTGTTCCATTATTTTTGGTTCTGCATTCTATGGGTGTAAACTACAATCTTTGACAATACCAGATTCATTACAGACAGCTGCATTTGCCGCTTTCTATAATGTCAATATCAAGAAATTATACATTCCCAATAGAATAATAAATATATATCCAGATTTTGCAGAAGTTAACGAAGATGTCGAATTATTGAATAGGTTAGCCAACAAATCTCTTGACGATGATGTAATACGTTTTTGGAAAGAAAGAATAACTGCATTAACAAGGTTATAGAGGATAAAAAAATCAGAACTCATCAAATCAACATAAAAGAAAAAACACTAATCCTAAATAACAATGGATTATTATGGAACTAAATGAAAAATATCCACAAATTATATATTCTAATCTGATTGACCCTATTCTTTCTTTACCACCAGAGCCAAAGAAAAATAAAGTAAAGCCAATAATCTATCCCATTATTTTGGTTGCTCTATTATTTAGCATATGTTCTATTTCTGTTTCATTCATTAGATTCAAAGATTCAGTCATAGAAGGCGTTTTGGGAATCATTTTTAGTATTGTGATCACTAATGTCCCATTAAAATTGCATATGACTAAGAAAAGCGTTCGTGAAACTCCTAACTATTTGAAACTATTAGTTGTTTTTCAATCTGTCTAAGATATGAAGTTGTTATTTCATCTCAAATCCGTTCACTATAAATATTAGTATAGTTTATTAGTAATTAATAAGTTGTAGAAATTTCTCCTAACTTTAACGGGACACTAATGATAGAAACAATAAAAAACACGATTGATTATATTTTAAATGGAAGATGTGGTAATCCGGTAACTAATCCCAATGGAAGCTGGATAACAAATCGTTGGGATGAAACATCTGCAAAAAACATGATGAAAAACCGTTATAGAGAATCCTATTTGTATGATGATGTGGGTAATCTAAAAACACTATAGTTATATGCAATTAATCCTTAAACGTTTAAACTTATGGCAAAAATGAGCATGGATTGTATATGAAATGGTTGTCATATGTTTAACCTGAGGTTTTGAATAGCACAAGAGATTATTCATGGTCGGATAAATCCATTATAAATATTTGTGTAGTCTGTTTATTTTGTGTATTTTTGCAGCCCTGTTGTTCAAATAATACGACATGTTCAAAAATATTGAACAGCAACTCCACCAGAATTTCGCGACAGCCTTATAAATGGTGCTTTCACTGTGGAATTGGGCGACTACATTGCCATCTCCGGCATCGACTATTGGATTTACGGTCATTCGCATCGAAACATCGATGCCCAGATTGGCGACACACAGATTCTCTCCAATCAATTGGGTTATGTCTCCCACGGAGAACACCTCAGAAACGGCTTTAGCGCAGGGCTGTATATTGAAGTTTAGGAGCCCATATTATCAGTTGGTTTTGTTGGTTTGAAAAATAATTATCATCACTCCATTTTATTTTTGTATTTTTGTAAATTCACGTGTAGTGTAAAATACAATTTAAAATATTAATCCTTAAACGTTTAAGCTTATGGCAAAAGAAAAAAAATTTATGACATGTGACGGCAACTGCGCTGCGGCGCATGTGGCGTACATGTTCAG
>JAEEHQ010000096.1 GCA_016280915.1 Bacteroidales bacterium | reverse complement strand
TGGACAATAGTTTATTCATCTATTATTCCTTTGTTAAGACTAATAGACTCAGCATAGCCATTGAGTTTCCAACTAGCACCGTTAATAAGGAATTCTAGGTGGTCATAAATCTTTTGATTAATATATTCAATATCATATGCAAGGATAATGTAATAGCGACATTCTTCGAGCGACCCTTGTGCGATATTCATAAAACGCAACTTGTCTGCACGACTAATCTTACGGTAACCCTCACATATATTGGCAGCTATTGACACTGCTGCACGACGGAACTGCGATGTAAGACCATAACGTTCTTCTTCGGGAAACAACTTCGTCACCTGATAAACTGCCTTCACAAACTCATGTGTTTTCTTCCAGCAATCCAAGTCTTTAAAACTGCGACTATATCTATTGTCCCCTTTAACTTCCATTTTTACTTCCTTTTTAACTTCCACTTTTACTTCTTTTATAGTCTATTTCAACTCTTTCAGTGCTTCGGTGGCGGCGGTGAGGAGGGGTTGAGTAGAGACCTCGGTGCCCACGGCGTGGCGCATCCAGTTCTGGGGAGTGAGGCGGCCGACGGGGTAGATGCGCTCAATTTCGGCAGCGATGTCCTTGCCTTTGAGTTGTTGCTCCAGTTGGAACTGGATGATGTGTCCGTAGGGATAGTTGGGCAGGTAGAGCGGGGAGTCTATCATGTGGCTGTAGATGGCCAGTATGGGCGAGTTCTCTTCGCCAAGGATGTTGGCATAGTATTGGTTCCACACTTGCTGTGCGATGGCAATGACTTGTGCCTTGAGGTCGGCCGCCGAGGCGGTGGGGTGCTCATAGAGCCAGTGCCAGGCATACATGTCTACCAGTGCCACACCCATTATTTCATAGCAACCCCAAAAGATGTCGAGTGTCTCCAAGGCCTCGCGGTTGGGGTTGGCATCGTGGATGCCAAGGAACTCCAGGTCGCGGGTTTGAAAGACAAAGGCCAAAGCCTCGGTGAAGGCGGTGTTGGGGACCCCCTTCATGATGTAGTTGTCCACATCGTGGAGGGTGATGGTCTGCTCTACGTTGTGGCCAAATTCGTGCACGGCTATATTGTAGCCTTTGTAGTCCATTCCCTCTTTGCCGATGCGGGTACGCAGGCGGGCATTGTCGCTGCGCATGTTGCTCTCCCAAGCATGGCCGGCTCCACGCGAGGCATCGACCGTCACGTGGTTGCAGATGAACTTAGTCTTCTCGTTGTTGAAACCCAATTGGCGTAGGATGGACGGCATGCCGAGGGTGGCAAAGGCTTCTTTGTTGGGATAGAGTTTTTGGGTTTTGGCGGTCAGTAGGTCTTCATTGATAGTGCTGCGACTTTTGAAACCGTCATACCAGATGTCGAAAGGTTCCAGCTTGCGACCCAGGCGTTTCTCAATCAGTTTGGCCACGGTAGCCACTTCGGGTGCGCTGCAGAAGGTGGTGAAGAGCTGTTCTATCTCTTCGTAGCTTACCTCCATGTCTTGGTTGAAGGCCCGCTGGATGGCGGTGGGGTACATGGGGTTGTAGCGGTCCACTTGCTGCATGGCGTGGAAGTTGTTGAGGAAAAACTGGTAACGGGTGTCGGGTTCGGGCTTGGCGTCCTCCACTGCCGAGCCATCCAGTTTTGTCACTTGGTTGCTGTAGGGTGCCCAAATCACTTGGTCGTTATTAATTACGCATTGGGGGATGGTTTGGTCGATGATGCGCCGCATTACCTGATAGATGATGCGTTGTTTGGCCAAGCCTTCCTCGCCTTGGTTGTAGTGGGTCTTCAGCTCGTCGCGCAGGCCCCAGTGGGTGATGAGTGCCAAGTTGGGGAAGAGCGACTTGCCGTTCTCATCGCGCAGTTGACCCATCATGATGTTGTAGTTGGAGATGTAGTTGTCGGCGGCTGCCAGTTGGTTAGAAAGATTCTGGTTGCAGGCTGCAGGTACGCGCGAGGTGAAGAGGTCGCCCAGACGGGCATAGGCCCATTGTTGGCGGCTCCAGTTTTTGCCCAGCTCATTCTTTTCCTGAAGGCTGTAGTAGGGGAAGTTCAGCACGACGGCAAAAGCAATCTTTTGTTCGTACATGTCGTCGGTGAAATGGGCCGAAGGGTCGAACCCACCGAACATCTCGTCAAGGGGTGTTATTTCAGGTCCCTCGCAGTGGAGGTTGTATTTCAGGTCTACGCTTATTTTGTTGAAGCAGCCCAGCAGGCTCTCGAGGTTGTCTTGGAGTATTTGGCTCATGCGTTCCAGCTGGGTTGGGTCGGCGACATAGTGCTGGAGGCAGAAGGACTTGAAATCCTCGGGAGTTCCGTCTGCGGTTTCCCAAAGTGAGGCCACCTGCGGCACGCTGCGACGGATGCGGGCCTCTTGGTCGCTGCCATACTGGCTGCAAAGCTCCTGAATGGTGGTTTCGATTGTTTTTTGATTAATATTGCTCATGGCATCGTTATTGTTTTTTTTGCTGCAGGAGACTGTCAGCAGGGTAGTGAGGGCCAGACATAGGGTGGCAATGAATAGGAGGGGTTTTGTTCTCATAACCTAATTTATTGTTTGAAAATGCAAAAATACGATTTTTTTTTGTATTTTTGCAAATTGAATTCGCATGAAGGGTATAATGGGCAGGTGCGGGGTGTTGCCTTGTGTGGGTTTTTAAGAAGGGCCATGGTGGATGACGAGGTGGGGAATAGATGGGGGTGGCCCTGCGTTTAGAGTAAAGAACATCTTCAACTACTAAAAGATATCAGTTCTCCTGAAAATGAACCTCCTCTTTGACTATCCGTGGTATTGTTTGCTTTTCTGTTTCTTGGCTGGGGCTGTGTATAGTGGCGTGCTGTATTGGCGCGGTGGGCGCAAAGACACTCCATTGCCCAAGACGGCGGGCATCTTGCTTGCCCTATTGCGGTTTCTCACCGTGACCCTCATCTCTTTTCTGCTGTTGGCGCCGCTGGTGCGCCGCAATGTGGGTGTCAGGGAGAGGCCTATCGTGGTGCTGGTGCAGGACAAAAGCACTTCGGTGCCCAGCCAAAGTAGGGCGCTCCTCGATGCGTGCAGCCAGACGCTTTCGGCCAACTACCAGGTGGTGCTGGACTCCTTTGGCGCTGGCGCCACCGATATAGCGGCCGCCTTGACTTCGGTTGGCGACCGCTATGCGGGCCGCAACCTGGGTGCTGTGGTGCTGGCCACCGACGGCATATACAACCAAGGACAGAATCCTGCCATTGTTGCGCCAAGGTTGGCCGTGCCGGTCTACACCGTGGCGTTGGGTGACACCACGCAGCGACGCGATGCTGCCATCACCCATGTCCGTTGCAACCGCACCGCCTTTCTCGGCAACACTTTTCCTGTGGAGGTAACCGTGCAGGCCCATCTCCTTGCGGGCCAGCGGGCAACCCTTTCGGTTTCGCGGGGAGGCAGGACACTTGGCAGCCAGGAAATCCTTTACACCGACAACCATTATACCGCCACCCACACCCTTGTCATTGAGGCCGACAAGCCGGGGTTGCAGCATTATACCGTCAGCCTAACGCTCTGCGCTGGGGAGGGCTCTGCAGGCAACAACAGTCGCACGCTTGCCGTCGAGGTGAGGGACGGCCATCAGCGTATCACCATCCTCGCTGCTGCCCCCCATCCCGACATTGCGGCACTGAAACGCTCCATCGAGGCCAACCCCAACTATGAGGTGGATGTGCAACTGCTCAGCGACAATCCGCGGCTGGAGCATGTGAAAGAGAGCAGCTTGCTGGTGCTGCACAACTTGCCCGCCCAGGGCAGTCAGTTAGATCTGGGTGCCTTCCGCGGCATTCCCACCCTCTATGTCGTGGGTGTGCAGACCGACCTGGGACGTTTCAATGCTTTGCACACAGGGCTGGAGATTGTGGCTCGGGCCCGCAAAAACGACGAGGTTACGGCCGAGCGCGAAAGTTCATTTGCCCTCTTTACCCTTGCCGATGATGTTGGAGGGCGGCTGGAGCAGCTGCCGCCTCTCGTGGCTCCCTTTGGCACCTACCGCTCGGTGGGCAACATGCAGGTGCTCTTCTCGGCCAAGGTGGGGGGGATGGCCAGCGGTCGTCCGCTCATTGCCTTCTGCCAGCAGGAGGGGGTGCGTAGAGCCTTTGTGGTGGGTGAGGGTCTCTGGCGCTGGCGGCTGCAGGACTATCAGATGACAGGCAGCACAGCCGATGTTGACCTGCTGGTGGAAAAGATGGTGGTGTACACCTCTCAGCTAACCAACCACGATCAGCTGCAGGTGACGCACGAACCTATCTATCAGGAGAATGAGCCCGTCACCATCCAGGCTATGCTATACAACGACAATTTCGAGCCCGTCAACGACCCCGCTGTCTCGCTGGCTCTGACTCGGGTGGACAGTGCAGACAAGGCTGCCACCACTTACGAGATGAATCGTTCAGGCTCCGGCTACAGCCTCCACCTAGGTTTGCTGGCCCCGGGCCACTACGGCTACACGGCCACCACCACCCTTGCCGGCAAGAGTCATAAGGCTGTGGGTAGTTTTATTGTAGAGGAGCTGAACTTGGAGGAGCTGAGCCTTGTGGCCGACCATGCCCTGCTTGCCACCATTGCCAACACTACCGGTGGAGAGATAATCTATCCCCACGAAGTTGACAGGCTGCCCCAGCTTCTGGCTGCCCGCGACGATTTGAAGACGGTGGTTTACCCCCATACCCGCTATACCGATCTGCTCAATCTGCCGTGGTTGCTGGTGCTATTGGTGCTGTTGCTCTCGGTCGAATGGGCCGTGAGAAAGTTTTTCTTCGGTTGATGCAACCCCCATTCATTGCCTCCTATCAGAGTCTCAAATTCGATAAAAAAAAACGCTAAACCGACTTTCAACTCTCAACACTCAACGATGAACTTTATTAAATAAAATGCCACAACACATGTCCTCCCGTTTTGTTAAGAATGCCGGGACGCTCCTCTCAGGCAGTGTGATAGCACAGGGCATAGCCTTTGTGGCCTACTTGCTGCTTAGCCGTCTCTATACGTCAGAGGACTTTGGCCTGTACAATGTCTTCTACAGCTATATCGAGGTGCTCATCATCCTCTCCACCTGCAAGTACGAAATGGCCATTGTCAAGGCCAGCACCGACACCGATGCCTACCTACTCACCCGTTTCACCCTCCGTCTCAATGCTGTCGTCTCGGCCCTGCTGCTCGTGGCAGCCCTGCTGCTCACTTTTCTGCGTGTTGATGCCATACCCCTGCCTCCCCTGCTGCTGTTGCTCATTCCACCCATGGTCTTCTTTTGTGGCACCACGCGGGTATATACCTTCGTCTTCAACCGTTACCGACATTTCCAGCAGATAGCTTCCTCGGAGGTGGTGACCTCGCTCTCGGGGGTGGTGGCCAAGATACTTTTCGGACTCTTGGCTGCTGCTGGTCAGCTTTTCCACCTCATAGGACTTCCCGTGGGTACCATTCTGGGCAAGGTGGCGGGCAATGTCTATTATCGTATTGCCGGTGCTAAGCTGCTGCGCAGTCAGCCTGACGCCTTTTCCCGCCTCCTTCCGCTACTCAAGAAGCACAAGGCCTTTCCGCTTTACTCCATGCCGCGCGAGTTGGTGAGCAGCTTTTCGGCCAATCTGCCCTTCATGTGGCTGAGTCTCCATTTCGACATTGCCCTCTTGGGATTATTCTCCTTGGCGGTCACCTTCACCATGCGGCCTGTCAACCTCTTGGCCAATGTCTTTGAGAAAGTTTTTTATCCCACCGCCAACCAGAAGATTGAGCAAGGTCAACCCATTGGGAGTGACATTCGCAAGTTTCTGCTCACCCTCGCTGCCCTGGTACTGCCGGTGTTGTTGGTGGCCTTCTTCTTTGCCGAACCGCTCTTCACCTTTCTCTTTGGCAGCAAATGGGTGGGCACAGGATTTTTTGTCCGTTGCATCATTCCTTGGCTGGCTCTTCTGCTTTTCACCAATTCTTTGGCTTTCATTCCCAATGTCTTCACTACCCAGCGGGGCGACTTTGTCTTTCAGGTTGTTCAGCTGGGGCTCCGCATCGTCGCCCTGTCTGTGGGCATTCTACGAGCCGATTTCCGTCTTGCCATCCTCCTCTTCTGCGCTGTCAGCACCCTCGTCCAGCTATGCCAACTTCTATGGTACCTCTCGCAGGTAAGAAGATATGACAAGCAACTTTAATCCTTCAATGCTAAACTATCAACTTTAAAAACACATGCCCATCATCCCCATCACCGACCTTTCTGCCCCTGAGGTGCAACTCTATGCCCATCTCACCGAAGCCCAGTTGCGCAATCGCTTGGAGCCCGACAAGGGTATCTTCATTGCCGAGAGTCCCAAAGTCATCCGTGTTGCCCTTGATGCCGGTTGCCAACCACTCTCCCTCCTCACCGAGGAGAAGCATGTCCAAGGGCAGGCTGCCGACATCATAGCCCGCTGTGGCCACATACCCGTTTACACGGGCAGTCGTTCGCTGCTGGCACAGCTGACGGGGTATGAGCTAACGCGAGGTGTCCTCTGCGCCATGCGGCGTCCGCAGCTGCCGTCGGTGGAAGAGGTATGCCATGGGGCTCATCGGGTGGTGCTGGTGGACAGCGTGGTCAACAGTACCAACACAGGGGCCATTTTTCGTGCCGCTGCCGCTTTGGGTATGGATGCCGTGTTGCTCACCACCACTTGCTGCGACCCGCTTAACCGGCGCAGCGTGCGTGTGAGCATGGGCACTGTCTTTCAGATACCATGGACCTATGTGCCTGCCTGGCCACATCCCGCCATGGAGCAGTTGAGGGCCTTGGGTTTCAAAACCGCAGCCATGGCTCTCACCCCCGAAGCTGTCTCTATCGACAATACCCAGTTGATGGCCGAAGAACACTTGGTTATTGTCATGGGTACGGAGGGCGAAGGACTTGCTGCGACGACTATCAGCGCCTGCGATTACCAGGTGGTCATCCCCATGGCACATGGGGTGGATTCGCTCAACGTGGCCGCCGCTGCCGCCGTGGCCTTTTGGCAGCTGCGAAGGGTGTAAGGGGGCTTAGTGGCAAGCGCCCTGCCTTGCTATTTCCTTTAGGATTTTCTTCCAAAGACTTTTTACAGAAGCTTTGTAGTTGTATATCTCCATCGCTTCCAAAGTCCGCTTCAGCTCACCCATCAGTTCCGGATAGAATAGGCACATGCGGTAAGCCATCTTCATGCAGAGACATTGTATGCCGGGGAATTCCTCAGGGTCTGCCATGTGTTCGAGGGAAAAGTCGAGGAAGTCGGTTCTGAGGTCTTCTTCTTTCATCTGCAGACGTTCGATGATATTTAGCGAAAGGCGACGAACGGCAGCATTTTCGGTTTTCATGGCCAAGTTGATTAGGTCGTGAAGGATTGTTTGTAGCTGCTCCAATTCCTTGTCGGTGGCTTTGGTGAGCACCCAAAAGGCATTGCGTGCCACTCGGTGGTCCTCCTCGTGCATATATAGCCGAGTGAAGTCCAAGTAGTTTCCTTGCTGTCGCAGCTCACTGTATATCTCCTGCGCGGCCCTTTCGCTGGTGGCTTCGCGTAGTCTTTCCTTGGTAATCATAACCGCATTACCTCCACAGGTCTTTCTTCTCCACCATACAGATGGGGACAGAAGCGAGTGGCTCCGGTGTGGATGAAACCGCATTTCTCCATCACGCGACCCGAAGCTGGGTTGTCTATAAAATAATCCCCCCAGAGTGCATCGAATCCCTTTTCGTGCAAACAATGGGCTACCACCAACCCAAGTGCCTCGCTGCAGATACCTTGGTTCCAGAAGGGTTTGGCCACCCAGTAGCCCACCTCTACCTCTTTTTCTCCAATGCTGATGTTGCTTTCGTTGTGCCTCAGGTAGCCAATGCATCCAACCACCTCGCCACTCTTTTTGAGTTCTATGGCCCATGTGTGATCGTTGAGAAAGTAAGTACGGATTATCTCTCGGCTCTCCTCCTTACTTTTGTGTGGCGCCCATCCCGCCAGCGGCCCCACTTCGGGATCCGAGGCATACCTAAAGAGGCTTTCGTCATCGCGCTCTTGCCATGGCCGCAATAGTATTCTGCTGGTTTCCATAGTGTTGTTATTCGTGAATGGTGTTCCTAATCCAATTTTTCCGTCAACAAATATACACTTTTTTTTGATTCAGTTATGTGGTTCCTAAATCTCCACCCATAGGCAACTCGATATTTCGGACGTTTTTCTGTTGGAGGGTGCCCCTATTTCTTTCAAACCAATAATATCCAGTCTTCCCGTCGGTCGATGACCCATACGGAATATTCCAAACAGAAAGCCGAGGCCAGTTGCTGGTCTCGGCTTTCGTCGTTTTTGTTTGAAAAAGTGAACTGCGTCAGCTTTCAGCGAAGCTAACCGTTATCAATAGTTCTGCTGGTTGATTTCGAAGTAGGCTTGGGGGTGGTTGCAGACGGGGCAGACCTCGGGGGCCTGGGTGCCGACGACGATGTGGCCGCAGTTGCGGCATTCCCACACCTTCACCTCGCTCTTGGCAAAGACCTCTTTGGCCTCGACGTTGTGCAGCAGGGCGCGGTAGCGATCCTCGTGGTGCTTCTCGATGGCGGCTACGCCACGGAACTTGGCGGCCAGCTCAGGGAAGCCCTCGGCCTCGGCGGTGCGGGCAAAGCCTTCGTACATGTCGGTCCACTCGTAGTTCTCGCCTGCGGCGGCAGCGGCCAGATTCTCGGCGGTGGTGCCGATGCCGTTCAGCTCCTTGAACCACAGCTTGGCGTGCTCCTTCTCGTTCTCGG
>JAEEHQ010000095.1 GCA_016280915.1 Bacteroidales bacterium | reverse complement strand
GTCAAGGGGTATGGTGAACTCCTCCCAGGTGCTGAGGGCGCTGTTCATCACCGTGTCGACGGGGACGAAGGTGGTCTCGTCGGTGGGGTCGGTGACCACGCCCACTATCAGGCGGTGGTTGTAGCTGCTGTTGGACTTGTAGAGCCAGAAACTAAGCTGCAGGGAGTCGACAGGGGCTGCAAACTCGGGCAGCACCATGTAGCTCCAGGTGGTGCTGGAGCTGTACATATACATGGCCTTGCTGCCGCCGGGGTTGTGGTTGTAGCTGGTGGTGGCATAGGGGTAGTTGGAGGAGTAGTTGGTCTTCTTGTACCAGCAGTTGGGCAGGGGGTCAGAAATGTTGGAGGACCAGGTGTCGAAGCCCTCGTGGAACGGTAACATCATGGGTCCGCATGCGGTGACGAAATTGGCCACAGCATAGAGGATGGTGTCGCCGCAGTCGTTACCCAGACGCACCTCATAGTTGGTGTTGGGTGTCAGGCCAGTGAGGAGATAGGGCGAAGAGGTCACTACCTCGGGGGCACTCCACATAGGATTGCCAACAGCCCTATATTCCAAAACCCAGCTGGACTCGCTGCCGCCAGGAGCCCATATCAGAGTGGCCTCGTCGCTGGTCACCGATGCTACCATCATGTTTGGCGGTATGCAAGTGGCGTTGGAGTCGCACTGCATCACCAAACGGATGTCGGGCCGATTGCTGAGGTATTCTTCATCATCGGCACTGGGATTGCTGGGTGAGATATTGGTCTCGTCTTGATAATAATAAATGGTAGTATAGCCCGTGGAATAGTGGCTGGCAAACTCAGGCGAGCAATAGTAGCTGCCGGTGTTGTCGTCCATAGCTACCACCAGGTTGCCACCGGTGTAGGTGAAAGCACTGTCGAAGGATATGGTCGTCCAGCCCTCCTGACTACAATCTATCAGAGCAGAACCCATGAGGGTGAGCTGGCTCAGAGGTATATAGTTGGACATGCTGGTGAAGGTCGACTGGGTGGTTGTGCCCAGGTAGACTTGTACGTCGCGCGTGGTAGAAGCTGTAGTGACCACGTTGAACGAAACACCATAGATTTCACTTACCCCACTCAGGAGGGTCGAGTCGTAAATCTGCTGTGTGTAGGAGTACTCATAGCAGCCATTGGTGGGGTTGTACTCGGAGGTTGAGGAGGAAGTAGAGAGGGTTTGGGCAGAAATCTCAATAAAGGTCGGTGTAGGACAGAAACTGGTGGTGAAAGTAACGCTGTCCCATGGACCATAATCGCTACCATCGCACACGCATCGCACGCGCACCGTGTACTCAGTGCCCATGGAGAGACCCGTGAGCAGGGCAAAGTTGTTTGTGTCGGTGAAGCTGGTTGGGGAATCGTCGGCACTGTAGTATTCAATCTCATACTCAGTGGGGTCGTTAGGTGCTACACCAGCCATGTGACGCCACTGAACAAAAGCCGAGGTAGCGGCTATGTTGGAGGCTGTTACCGACGCCATGGGAGCGCAGGTGGGCTGCACATCCACCACCACGTCGTCAAGATAGGTGTAGTAGGTGCTGCTCTGGCGGAAGGCAATGAATCCGGTACCGCTGTAGCTGGCTAAAGAGACCAAGAAAGGCTCCCAAGTGCTCAGTCGGCTGGCTTGGCGTGTGGCAATGGGGTGCCAAGTAGACATGTCGTTGGGGTCGTCCATGATACCCAACTCTATGCTGCCGTAGGAGTCGGAGGTTTTATATAGTTTGAAAGAGACCGCCAGGGTGTTGAGCGAGTCCTCGAAAGGAGGCAACACAGCCCAACTGTAATAGCTGGTGCTGTAGCCATAGAAATAGAGGCTCTTGGTGCCACCCGTGGTGGAGACGTAGGGGTAGGAGGCATAGTTGAGGGTGCCGCCCTGCATGTAAGCCTTCGTCCAGCAAGGACTGATGGGACTGCTGGAGCCGTTGTTGTAGCTCTCGAAGTTCTCGACGTAAGGCAGGGAGTCATGAGGAATAGGCTCGCAGGGGGTGATAGTGGTAATGGTGCGGTAGAGGCTCGTATCATCATAGCCACAGATGGCACGCACGGAGAAGATATAAGAAGTACCGGCCATTAGACCCGTAAGAGCTATTGAGTCCTCATAGCTCTGCAGATGGGTGTTGTTGAGCGAAGAGTCGGTCGCACTCAAAATCCGGATATCCCATTCGGAAATCGAAAGGGTGTCGGGAGTGGGCCAGTTGAGCTGGAGGCTGTGAGCCTGCAAATCGCTGACGAGGAGCTCCATCGGCTTGGGACAGCTGATGGTGGGACGGGTGAAGGTGTAGCGCAGGCCATGCACAGGCAGGTTGGTGTTGGGGCGAGTGACCGCGTTGGAGGCGTAGATGGTATCGGGGGAGGCCCAGTTACCACTCACCATGACTAATTCGTTCTCCGGACCATCCCAAAAGAAGGTGCGCAGGGTGGTAGTGCTGCCAGCCAAATCCACACTGTCGTAGATGAACTGGATGTTGCCGTTGGCAAAGAGTTTCACTTGGTGCGAATAGACACCGTAGGGCGACGAAAAGCGGCCTAAGAGGTGGAACTCGATGGTAATACACTGCACCCCATCCTCAGTGCCCACTTGATAGTAGACACCCGAACCGGAGTAACGCCCCATGTGGGCATCCTGGTTGATGAGTGCGTTGATAATTCGCTGCGCCGTATTGGAATGTTGCGCATAAGTTCCACTGGCGGATCCCGTTAGGCAGATAAAACCATTGGCACTGATACTGAGCTGGTTGTTGGAAGGCAAGTTACTCTCGCCAAAAGGAAAGGCGAAGGGCACCGTGCAGGTTCCATTACCGTCATCAGTAGTGCTCAGCGAGATGGCCGTGCCTGTCGACACAATAGAGGTGAAAGTCGTCGTGTCGACTGTCAGCCTGTAGTCGCTAAGGCTCTGAGCCTTAGAAACCCAGGGCAGGCAAAACATCGCCGCCATGAGCAACAAACATAGTACATGTTTTCTCATAACTAATACGATTTTAATGAATAAATTTTATTTAAAGGTATGTATATATATTAAAGGAATATTAAACCATTTTTTACCTTTTTCAAATAGTTAAAAAAAACATTCACATCTTTTTAATTTTCATTTATTTACATATCATCATCACAGCATTGAAGTCACAAAAAACAATGGCCAAAAATAGTGAAAAAACTATAGACTACAAAAAAGTATAGTTTTTTTAACATTCAGTATTGCAACTTATGTTCAGATGAACTACGCAGTCAGCTAAGAGTCAGTGTCCTCCATCTCCAACATCATCTAAACCCAATACCATGGCATGAGTAATTTGCCCCCCTGCGGGTTCCACCCAGGGAGAGCATCTTATTCATTAGTACTAAGTTGAAAGACAGTATCTTGTTGATCGTTGAAATTGCAAGGGTACTGACTTGACTTTATTAAGGTACAGGGTCATAACCCGAGCCGCCCCAGGGATTGCACCGGAGGATGCGTTTCAGGGCAAGCCAGCCCCCTTTGAATGGGCCGTATTTCTTAATTGCCTCCACAGCATATTGCGAGCAGGTGGGTGTGTAGCGGCAGGCCGCCGGGGTGAGGGGCGAGATGCAATGTCTGTAAAACCACAGCAGGGCCAGCATTATTTTAGACAATAGCAAGCATACCATGCGCCAAATGGCGTAGACCCCTTTGCAGAGATTCTCCCAAATAAGCCTAAGGGCATTCATTTTTCTTCTTGGTTGGTGGATGCTTGTTCGACAGCGTTCAGTTGGTTGGAGAGCTTGGTTGTGAGCTGGCCTATCAGTTTGTCGAACTTATGATACAGGATCTTGTATTCGAAGATTTCGTTGTGGACATAGTTTATCGCCAGCAGGAGTGCCACGTCGTGTTCTTCTAAGAGTTGCCACAACTCAGGCTTATGGTTGCGATAGCATTCTCTGGTCAGCCGTTTGACGCGGTTCCTGTCCACGGCATGGTGGAAATAGCGTTTGGAGGTGGCAATCAGCACTTGGGCACGAACACCTTCAGGCAGCATTGTTTTAGGACAGATCTTCCAGCGCACACTGTAGGGGAACACCATCAGACGCTGTCCGGTGTGAAACAGTTCCTCCAGAAGCTTATCGCTGCAGAGGTGTTCTTTTTTGCCGAAAGAGTGTAGCCTCTCCTCCATAATTGATGAATGTACTTTGTGCAGTAAAGATTCTTATGATTAAAAGGGCCCTTCCGCTTTTCATCAGAGGGGCCCTTGTTGAGTCTGTTTTCGTTATTCTGATTTGGTGGAGCTCTTCGCGACGGTCTTGGCGGTGCTTTTGGGTGCCGTGACCGTTGGGGTGGTGCCTGCGACAGCGGCAGCGGCGAGGGCTTCGGCCTCCTTGGCGGCCTTGGCGGCCTGGCGCTCTGCACGGCGGGCGGCAGCCTGGGCTTTACGTTCCTCTTGCAGTTGTTTGTATTTGGCTTTGTTGGCAAAAACCGACTTGGTCTTCTTCACCGTTCCAGAAGTGGTAGAGGCGCCCCGGGTGGTGTGACCGTCTTTTTTGATGCCGGAAGGACGTGAGATGACCACGTCGTCCTGTCCTTTGCCGTTGATATAATTCTCAATAGCCATAGCCATAGAGGGGGAAGTCTTGGTGGGGGCAGCAATGGTAAGTTTGATGCCGGCAGCCTTGAGCGCAGCATGTGTCGAGGTGCCAAAGGCGGCAATGGTCAGGTTCATCTCGGCCACATTGGGGAAATTCTTCAACAAGGAGCGCACACCGATGGGGGAAAAGAGGCAGATTACATCATAATCCTTTAAGTTGAACTCTTTCAGGTCACGGGGCACCGAGGTGTACATGGTGGCCTTGGTATATTTAAATTTGTTTTTGTCCAGGAGTTTGGTGTATTCGGTCTGTTTCTCGTCGCTACAAGGGAAGAGGAATTTTTCTTCTCTGTGTTTGCTCAGCACCTCGATGAGGTCGGCAAAATATTGTGCACCAAAAAAGATTTTGCGCTTTCGGTATTGAATGTAATTCTGCAGGTAGAGGGCAATGGCTTCTGACGTGCAGAAATACTTCATCGTGTCGGGGATTACTTCGCGAAGCTCTTTAGCCAGGCGGAAGAAGTGGTCGATGGAATTCTTGCTGTTGAAGATGATGGCGGTGTATTCCGACAGATGGATGCGGCTTTTGCGAAATTCCGATGCGGTCAAACCGACCACCTCGAAAAATTTAAAAAAAGTGATGTCGACACCGTATTGGTTTACCAAATTCTTGTAGGGGGACTTCTCCAAATCGGCAGGTGCGGGCTGCGAAATGAGGATTTTCTTTACTTTCATCCAAACTTAATATAGTTACACAATTATCTGTCTACAATGAAGTTGCAACCTTTGCAATTATCACAACTGGTACAATTTCGAGGATGCAAAGATAATAAAATAAATAGAATTTTGAGGTTTTTGATAGTGTTAAAATAATTTGCATTCCCCGTATAAAGCGCACCACCATGAGCGCGCCAAGCAATGCCAACGTGATGTAAAAGAAGGTTTGCCCCATCTCACCCGTATAGCACACAAAAAAGGCCATCACAGCACCCACGATGGCATAGAGCAGGTGGAAAATGTAGTTGCTGGCCAAATAGAAGCTTACCGACTCGTTGTTGCTGAAGGCGTCACCCACGATGCGCATGACTCCATTGCGGATAAAGTAGGCGGCAAAACATACCAAGAAGACCAAAGCGTAGGTCAATATGTCGGCCAATATCTTGCTGCTGTGGGGCATAAAGAAATAGTAGCCCATTAGCGACAAAGGGAGTATCATAATCAGCGCAATAGGTGCTTGGGCAGAAGGGTGTGTTAGGTTGGAATCCCTCAGCAGACGGTCCAAAGCGCGATGGTCAATGGCCGACTGTAGCAGTTCTATTAGATTGATTTGTTTGCGTCTAAGAAAATTGAAAATAAGAAATAAGGCTAACGCGATTACCCCGAAGAACCATCCGGGCGCATCTTCGTGCATGATGGATTTTTCATGACTGCTTTTCACCTGTAGATCGTGGTGGGTGAAAAGGCTTTTATGCAGAACAGGCTCTCTGGCCTCGAGTGGGGTGAAAATGGTGTCGTAAGCACAGACTACATCGGTTTTTGGAGCTGCCGGAACAGGCTCTCCGGTAGTCGAATCAAGCACAATACCAGCGGCCGAGTGAGTCAGCGCGGTTGTGTCTGATAGGGGTGTATAAGCTGGCAATGTGTCTATTTGCAGCATCTCTTTATTTCGTTACAATAAGTTTTCTCACCAGCCTGCCGGTCTTGTCGTGCAGCACCAGTGTATAAATCCCAAAACGTAATTGTTGGGTTAAATATTGTGTCGTTTCGCAGTTATCTGCAATTTTTATTTCATCCACCATACAACCGTAGGCATCATAGACCTTCAGCACCCGCCGGTAGGGTCTACTTTCATGAGTAATCGTAACGCCCTCGCGGGCAGGATTTGGCCAAAGGTCAAACCCATTGCAATTGCCAACGAAGTGGCTGATGCCAACGTCGACGCTGTCTTTTACGCTATGCCCATAGGGATTTCGCCAGACGGCCAGAGGCAGTCGGATGTCGTCTATGCGGGCACAGTCCTCGCGTTCGCTTCCTGAAGCATCTTTTTGGTAAAACCATTGCAGGGTATGCCTGCCTGCTGGCAAGAAGCGGGCGTAGCGTTGCCATCCGCTGTAACCGCTCCAATAGCCCCGTCGACGGCCGTCAACAAAGAAATAGAGCCAGTCACTTCCTTCGCTTGACACGTAGTAGTAGAACACCACGCTGTCTTCAACTAACGTCTCAATTTCCAAAGTCATTGTTGAGCGTTGGCTGTGGCCAATGGCTGCCGACCGAACGCAGAAATGTCCGTGTGCAGCTGTTGAGCTGTCTATTTGCCAAGGGTTGAGGTTGTTGCATTGCCAGGGGTAGTTGCTCCAATCGCCGCTCTCAAAATCTTCCATATTGTTGTGTGCCAACAACCAACCGCTGTAGCGCTCGTTCCATCTATCTTTGTTCACCAGTAGTTCCACCCGCAACCGTTCGGTATCATTGTTGGTGTTGAAGGTACCAGACAATTGGTCGCAATGGATGTTGTAAGCCACCAAGCTGTCGTTCACCCAAAGCCTCGCCGAGTCGGCTTGGTGTGCCAAGGTGGCACCAAAGGTATAAGTCTGATTGGCAGCAATCACCTTCACAGGTTCATTGACCTCGTTGGTTAGCAACCATGCCGACAATCGGGGTCGCAAATCCTCCATTGCTAAAGCCAAGGGCATCGTTGCATATTCCTCCAAGCTGTCATATAGTGCCATTTTACCCAAAAGCAGGGGCAATTGTCCGACAGTGTATTCACGCAACGAACAGGTGAGTAGAAGTTCCTCACCACTTTCCAGTAGGCCAATAGTAGCCGTCAGGCTGTCAGCCCCTATTGCAATACCCAAGGTCGTATCTTCAGCAGTTTGTCTCAACACCAATCGATGGTTGCTTGCTGAAGTCATGCCCACATTTTTCAACCATAAATTCAAGGCAGAACCCTCGGGATTTACCGCTGCATTAGTTACCGCCAAGCGTCCTTCAAAAGGTTGGACAATGGGAATCGTTAATTGTTTGAAAATGCTCTCTGGGCGGGTTGCTGTCAGCGTCAGGCTGTCGCCTGTAAGTCCTTGGTTGAAAAGGAGTGTGCCGTGTCCGCTGCTGTCTGTCAGGACGGTACCCAGAAGCACTCCCTTCTGCGTAGCACTGATGCGGCTCCAAGGAGAACCCACTATCGCCACACTTGTCATTCCTGCCATCAGGCTATCGCAACTGCCATCATCACGTGCCGTGTCCATGCCTAAGTTCTGGGCCAAAGCCAAGGTCAACGTATCGGCATTACCCAACATCAAGCTTAAAGAAGGATCGCCTAACAAGCAGTAGGTTTCCCAATAGAAAGCATCATAAGGCGAACCAACCAGCGTCACCGCACTACACCCAGCATAATTCAGCGCGCCCAATGCTACAGCATCAGCGTCGTAACGTCCTGGTACCGCAACGGTTCCCGACGATTTGGTAAACATTGTGTTTACGCTATCAGCTCCTCCTATCAGCACGCGGTCAAATGCACCAGGCCGGTCGCCCGAATAAATGGGGTTTTCCGTTGGAGGATATTTTGCCCCCACAGCCCAATAATAGTCTTCATTCCATAGGGTCTCGTTCGTAGCTCCTATCACAGCTACAGCACCCCTCTCGGCATTGCGCAATAGCCGCTCGCCAAAGCAGGTGGTGCCAAAAGAATTGCTCAGGCAGCAGTTGTTCACCCATACAGTGGGCACTGCCCCCTGCAGGGTGTCTACCGTGGTGTAGCCCACCGGTGGATTGCTCCAGCCCTGCCTTGTGCAATGGGCGGTGTAGTTAATCAGGGCATTGGGATGGTCCAATGCACGCACGATGGTATCCAGCTGATACTCCGAAGTGGGGTTGTAAAAACAAACCGTATCTAATCTGGGTCTATATGCTGCCACCAATTCAGAAAGGTAGCGTACTTGTCCGTTAGTAGTAGTAGGGGCATTGGCGCGTGTTTCTTTGCCTGCGGTCAGCAGCATCCGTTCAGCCGCAGCCCACCGTCCCTGCTCGTAGGCAATCGTCTTTTTCACCACAGCGACCAGCTCTGCGCTGTCGGCCACCGATAAGCGCCCCACCATTGCCTCTGGAATATAATCTCCCGTGTATTCACCATAGTAAAGGTCCGTTATGCTGTTCTCTAGACCTCCGGGTGTGTAGCGTCCCTGACAGGATCTTAGGCGGTCAATGTCGCCCACAAGAAGCACATATTTCTGAGCAGGACATAATGTAGTTGCGCTGTCGAAGCGAGCCTGCAAAGCCTCACGAATGCTGTCGCTCTCACGTGAGGTCATGATAAGCGTCTCCACGCGAAAACCTTGCTGCCTTTTCCATTCCAGCAGGGGCTCCAAGGGCACGAGTAGGTCCTCCCGTGTCACCACCAAATAGGTACCGGCCGTGGGGTCGGGTAGAGAAGCAGCGCTCTTCTGCAGCAGAAGGGGTGTGGCGCGAAGGCGATCGGCAGGGGTCACCAGCGTGCCGCTTTTGGTCACGCTCTCTTGCCCTGCGGCCGTTAGGACATTCAGTACCCACATGACTGTCAGAAAGATTCCTGTGGCAAATGTGCTCTTTTTCATAATTGGGTGCAAAAGTAGTAAAAAAATGCGATATGATAAAAAAAAGTTGTATATTTGCAACCGCAAATTATGCAAACAAAAACACATGCTCAATATGAAAAAGTCATTACTCCTCCTGTTGCTGATGGCATTTTTCTTAATGCCCTCCTATGTCAGCGCTCAGGTGTATGTCAGCGACTACACCTTCTCTACTTACCCAGGTTCTTTCACCTCCATCGCCTCCACAGGCACAGAACTCACTGATGCCCAAGGCGACGATGTTTCAGCGTCCCTTTCCCTTCCCTTCACTTTCCCCTTTGGGCAGGACAGCTGCTCGCAAGTGATGGTCTCCTCCAATGGCCAGATCGGCATCGGCAGTGCCGACCCTGCTTATAACGGATTTGAAGTTCATGGCACTGATATGAGTATTATTTCTCCCTTGGCCATGGACTACAACCTCGACAGCACCTATGATGGCCACGGCCATATCTATTACGAAACCTTTGGCACAGCCCCCAACCGCTACACTGTGGTTGAATTCAACCAGATTAGACCCTATGGCCAATCCTCAGATAACTTATACACCTTCCAGGTATTCCTTTATGAAACGGGTGATATTGAGTTTGTTTATGACACCTGTCTCAATATCGCCACCCAGCAGGCTTATGTCTTCATCCACGAGTTTGCCTCCAACCGCACCTTAGGCGTTTCTGGCACATGGTCTACCATCTCTCCCTCTTTCGTTGTGCAGCCTATCAGCATCAGCAATGCCAACAGGCCTATTTCGGGTCTCACTCTTACCTTCACACGTCCTGTTGGAGTCACCTGCCCTCGTCCGCTTAATTTTGCCTGCAACGCTTCCACCCGTCCAGACAGCATCTCTTTCGTGTGGAATCCGGCGCCCAACACCACGGCTTGGGAACTCCGCTGGGACACCATAGGGACCTTGGTCGATAGCATGCTCTATGTAGCTGCCCCCATCGATTCCTTCTATGTGGTCACCTCTATGACTGCGGGCGGTCGCTATCACGCCTATCTCCGCACCGACTGTGGTGATGGATATAGTTTCTGGGAAGGTCCCGTCGAGGTCACTCCTGGCTCCTACAATATGCCTGTCACCGGCACCCATTCCATCTATGCCTGCGGAGGTGTCATCTACGACGATGGCGGTTCTACGGGCAACTATAGCGAAAACTGCAACTCCATCCTGGTCATCTATCCCACCGACCCCGACTCGATTGTTACCCTCTCGGGTACGCTCAATACCCAGGCCAGCAACGATTATCTCTATGTTTATGATGGTGTAGGCACTTCCGGCGCCCTACTCTATCAAGGATCGGGTCTGAACCAGGTGGTGCCGCTCATCCGCTCCTACCAGGGGCCCCTCACCCTCCGATTCACCTCTACGGCTTATACCAATTATGGCGGCTTTGCCCTCCATGTCGTCTGCCAGCGTGCACCCCTCTGCCGCTATGTAGGTAGCGTTGATGTTGACCATGTTGCTGGCGGCTCCGCCTTCTTCAGCTGGGAGGTTGTGGGCATTGCTCCCGAACCGGCTTATTATGTGGTCAAGCTCTTCAATCTCGATGACCCCACCGCAGCTCCTTTCGAGGACACTACATCGGCTCATAATTATTTCTTCTCAAACCTGGATGCCACCACCCATTATAGCGCCACCGTCATGAGCATCTGTGGCACCGACACCATTGTCGGCGACACGCTCACTTTCCTCACCCGCTGCTATGCGGGTGGTGTCAGCAACCCTTCAGGCACCGGAACTTCCACCACCTACCTTCCCTGCTATTCCAGCTGGGGCAATACCTTCAGTCAGAGCATCTATACCGCCAGTGAACTCACCGCCATGGGGCTCTCGGCTGGTCCCATCCGCGGCATTACCTATCATTGGAATTCTGCGGGTTCCT